>JAZFWG010000246.1:0-3290 GCA_036448135.1 Alphaproteobacteria bacterium | reverse complement strand
GCCTGTAACGGTAGCGAAACACACAATAGGCCATAAACAAGATGACGACGATGAACACGACCCCGGTGACCCAGAAGGTGATCATGATCGTGGTGTCGATGAAACCCCAATTCGAGGCTATGGGCGTCCACCACCATGGGCTCAGAAAGTGAAATGCGACTGTGCCGACGGCCACCAAAAGCAGTGCCAATGCGATAATCATCCCTTATGCGTCCTTACCTTTAGTAGCGATAGACATGTATTCAAAGGAACCGGCTTATTCACGCGTCTTATGGCCGGGTCTAATTGATAAAACCTAAGCCACGGTAAACGCTGGCCAGCGTTTACAACAACGTCCACGTCCACATCAACGTCAACGTCAACATAAAGTCCCGCGCCGCCAAGCCCCGCCAAATCCGCCACGCCCGCCCTCAGAGCCCCATGGCCTGGGCGATTCCCACCGCCCCTGGCACCATGCTGTCCACCACCAGGACGCTGAACAGCAGGAATAGATAGAGGATGGAAAAGGCGAACATGCGGCGTGCCGATCTATCGGTGCGGTCGAACCACACCCGGACGGCGCAGAGCAAGAATCCGGCGCCGAGCAGCAACGCGACAAGGCCGTAGAACATGCCACTGAAGCCGATGACATACGGCGCCAGCGTCAACGGGATCAATCCCAGGCTGTAAAGCAGTATCTGCTGCTTGGTCGCCCGGGCGCCGGCCACCACCGGCAGCATCGGCACGCCGACCTTGGCGTAATCACTGGCGCGGTAAAGCGCCAAGGCCCAGAAATGGGGCGGCGTCCACATGAAGATGATAGCGAACAGCAGTACCGCGACCAGGTTGACCTCGCCGGTCATGGCGGCCCAGCCGATCATCGGCGGGAACGCCCCGGCGGCGCCGCCGATGACGATATTCTGCGGCGTGCGCCGCTTGAGCCAGATGGTGTAGACGAAGATGTAGAACCCGATCGCCGCGGCCAACAGCAGGGCGGCCACCAGGTTGATGGCGATGCCCATCGCCAGCACCGATGCCACGGCGAGCACGATACCGAACGCCAGCGCCGATGCCGGTTGCACCCTTCCCGCCGGAATCGGCCGGTTCCTGGTGCGCTGCATGCCGGCATCGATGTCGCGGTCATACCACATGTTGATGGCCCCGGCGGCACCTGCGCCGACACTGATGCACAGCAATGCCACCACGGCGAGAACCGGATGCAGGCTATTGGGGGCCAGCACCATTCCCGCGAAGGCGGTGAAAACCACCAACGACATCACCCGGGGCTTCAACAGGGCGAAGTAGTCGCCCACCGAAGACCGGTCTTCAAGCGCGGTCCGTGTCTTTAAGCCATCTATAGTGTCCGCCAATCCGCTCCCCCTTCAATATGCCGCGATACGCCCGCGAAATCCGTCCTGCCCGGGCGCGCGCAACCTACACCAATGGATTTCGTTTTCACAGTGCAAACAACCCAACAACGGCACGACTAAAGTATACTCGTCCAATCAACTACAAAAAAGCCATACGCCACACCGCTTTTGACAATGGCGCTGCCATGAGCTTACGCCGCCCATCCCGGTGCCGATTCGGTGTCCCCGACCATCGGCGCGGCTGTCTGCAAAGCCATAAGTAGCAAATTGCCGCAGCGTTTTTAACCCCTATTTATTCTTGGACTAATCTGGAGAAATCCTTATGTGATATGATGGCAATTGCGGTCCATCACTTGTGATTTCTTTGGAGGATGCGATGCCTGGCTTCATGCGCAACACCACCCACCACTTGGCAGTGATCTGTTTCGCTTTCGCACTGGCCGTGGCGCCGGGGGTGGCATTCGCCGAAGGCCGTGATGACGACCCGGTTGAGACCGCGGATCCCGGTTACGCCGCCGCGGTCAAGGCCGTCAAGGCGGGCAGTTACCCCGCAGCCATACCCCTTTTGGAAAAAGCAGCGGCAAAAAGGAATATGTGATGTCCAATCTTGACGCCACCGACGAGCTGTTCTTCACCCGTGCCGGCCTTGACCGCGGCCGCGTCGAGACCATCACCGAAGACGCGCTCGACGGCGCCGATGACGGCGAGTTGTTTTTGGAATATAGCGTCTCGGAAAGCCTCGCCTTCGATGACGGCCATCTCAGGAACGCCAATTACGACACCACCCAGGGATTTGGCCTTCGCGCCATTTCCGGCGAGGCCACCGGCTACGCCCACGCCTCGGAATTGAGCGAAGACGCCATCCGTCGCGCCGCCGACACCGTCAAGGCTGTGCGCCATGGCCATGGCGGCACCCTGGCGGCGCCACCCACCGGGACCAACCGCATCCTTTACACCGACCACAACCCGCTGAGCGCGGTTGATTTCGAGACCAAGACCAAGCTCTTGGCCGATATGGACGCCTATGCCAGGGCCTTAGATCCCAGGGTGCGTCAGGTCATGATCTCGCTCACCGGCGAATGGCGGGCAATCCAGCTCCTGCGCCCCGGCGGCGAGCGCGCCGGCGATATCCGCCCCCTGGTGCGGCTCAATGTCAGCGTGGTGGTCGGCGACGGCGACCGCCAGGAAACCGGCAGCTACGGCACCGGCGGACGCGATCTCTATGCCAGTTTCATTTCGCCCGACAATTGGCGCGCCAGCGTCGATGAGGCCCTGCGCCAGGCGGTGGTCAATCTTGACTCAGTCCCCGCGCCCGCCGGCGAGATGGACGTGGTGCTGGGGCCCGGCTGGCCCGGCATCCTATTGCACGAGGCCATCGGCCATGGCCTCGAAGGCGACTTCAACCGCAAGAAGACTTCGGCCTTTTCCGGGCTCCTCGGCAGCCGCATCGGGGCGCCGGGCATCACCGTGGTCGATGACGGCACCCTCGAGGACCGCCGCGGCTCGCTCACCATCGATGACGAAGGCACGCCGACCAAGCGCACCACCCTGATCGAGGACGGCATCCTGGTCGGCTTAATCCATGACCGCATGAACGCGCGGCTCATGGACATGGAGCCCACCGGCAACGGCCGCCGCCAGAGCTTCGCCCACAAGCCGATCCCACGCATGACCAACACCTATATGTTGGCCGGGCCCCATGACAAGGACGAGATCATCGCCTCGGTGAAGACGGGCCTATACGCGGTCAATTTCGGCGGCGGCCAGGTCGATATCACCTCGGGCAAGTTCGTGTTTTCCGCCTCGGAGGCCTATCTCATCGAGGACGGCAAGATCGGCCCCGCGGTCAAGGGCGCGACCCTGATCGGCAACGGCCCCGACGTGCTGACCCGCATCTCGCGCATTGGGGGCGACCTCGAACTCGACCGGGGCGTTGGAACC
>JAZFWG010000245.1:0-16191 GCA_036448135.1 Alphaproteobacteria bacterium | reverse complement strand
GGCGCTTTCGCTCAATCGCGGTCAGGGCGGTGACGGCGGCGCCGGGCCGGCGGCGGCGGAGATAGACCGCCGCGCCCAGGGCGGCGATGACAAAAATCACCAGCGGGCCGAACCACAGGGCGTAGGTTGCGGGCTTCAAGGGTGGCTTGAGCAGCACGAAATCACCATAGCGGGCGACCAGGAAGCCTTTGGCCTGTTGGTCGGTGTCGCCGGCGGCAAGGCGTTGGCGCAACAGCAGGCGCAAGTCCCGGGCAAGGCCGGCGTCGGAATCGTCGATCGACTGGTTCTGGCACACCAGGCAGCGCAACTCCTTGCTGATGATGCGCGCCCGCGCCTCTAACGCCGGGTCTTTCATGACCTCGTCGGGCTCGACCGCCATGGCCGGCGCGGCCACGGCCACGGCCAGCATCAGCGCCGCGATCCCGGCGCCGAGCGCCTTCCCCCTCATTGTCCCAACTTCCTGATGATCGGCAGGATCACGTCGTCCACGTCCCGGGGCCTGAGCATGCCCACATGCTTGTAGCGAATGCGCCCCTTGGGGCCGATGATGAAGGTCTCGGGCACGCCATAGACACCCCAGTCGATGGCGACGCGGCCCTTGGGGTCGACGCCGATGCGCCGGTAGGGATTGCCCAGTTTTTTGATCCAGGCGCGGGCTTCACTGGGCTTGTCCTTATAGTTGAGGCCGAAGATGGCGAGCCTTTCCTTGTCGGCGAGGCGCATCAAAAGCGGATGCTCGGCCCTGCAGGGGATGCACCAGGACGCGAACACATTGACCAGCGAGACCCGGCCCTTGAGATCGTCGCTGGAAAAGCCCCGGCTGTCGATGCCGATATCTGTATCCCCGGCGCCGAGGCCGGGAAGGGAAAAGACGGGCACCGGCTTGTCGATCAGCGCCGACGGCACGATATCGGGCCTGAGCGTCAGCCCCGCCCCCAATGCCAAGGCGACGGCGGCGAAGATCATGGTCGGCAGGATGTAAATCAGGCGCATATCCGGGCCTGCCGTCAGGCGACGGCGCCTTCGCTGGTATCCCCGGACGGCGTGCCCGTCCGTGATTTGGTGCGCACCGGCGCGCCGATGCGGTGGCGGCGGTCGCTCAAGGAGATGCCGCCGCCCAGCGCCATGATGATGATGCCGATCCAGATCCACGGCACGCCTGGATTGTGGTAGAGCCGGATCGTCGCGCGGCCGTCTTCATGTGTGTCGCCGAGCACGCCGTAAATATCGGCGAACCAGGTGGTGTGAATTGCCGCTTCCGTGGTGCTCGATCCCTCCACCGGATAAAGCCGTTTCTCCGGATGAAGAACGGTGACGGCCTTGCCGCCTCGGCTGACCGTGAGGGTTCCGCGCTGGGCCCGGTAATTGGGTCCCATGACCTCCTGGGTGCCGCCCCAGACCACGTCATAGCCCGCGATCGCAACCGATTGGCCCGGCGCCATGATCAGGATCTTCTCGGCCTGCCAGGCGCTGGCGAGCGTAATCCCGGTCACCGTCAGCCCCATGGCCATATGGGCGACGGTCATGCCGATGGTGGCGCGGGGCAGATGAACCAGGCGGGCGAAGGAGACCTTCAAGGGCGCCCGGAACAGCTTGATGCGGTCGGCCAATTCCGCCACGGCGCCGGCGATCAGCCAGGCCGCGAGGCCAAGGCCGACCAGGGCCATGACCGGCCCGCCTTGTAGATACCAAGCGACAAGCGCCGCCGCCAAGGCCACGGCGAAGGCGAAGCGCAGCCGCGACCACGCCGCGGTGGCATCGCCCCGCTTCCACGCCAGCATCGGCCCAATGGCCATGGCCGCGATCACCGGCAGCATCAGCGGCAGGAAGGTGGCGTTGAAATATGGCGCCCCGACCGAAACCTTGCCGCTGCCGATCGCTTCCAGCAGCATCGGGTATAGGGTGCCCAGGAACACCGTGGCGGTGGCGGTGATCAGCAACAGATTGTTGAGCACCAGCGCGCCCTCGCGCGAGATCGGGGCGAACAGCCCGCCGCCTTTCAAGGCCGGCGCGCGGATGGCAAAGAGCACCAACGCGCCCCCGGCGGCGGCGATGACGATGGCGAGGATGAACAGCCCGCGCATCGGGTCGGAGGCGAAGCTGTGGACCGAGGTCAACACGCCCGAGCGCACCAGGAAGGTGCCGACCAGGCTGAGAACGAAGGTGAGGATAGCCAGCAAGATGGTCCAGCTCTTGAGCGCCTCGCGGCGTTCGACCACGATGGCGGAATGCAGAAGCGCGGTGCCCGCCAGCCAGGGCATGAACGAAGCGTTCTCCACCGGGTCCCAGAACCAGAACCCGCCCCAGCCCAGTTCGTAATAGGCCCACCAGCTGCCGAGGCCGATGCCGAGGCTGAGCGAACACCAAGCGGCCAGCGTCCACGGCCGTACCCAGCGCCCCCAGGCGGCATCAACCCGGCCCTCGATCAGGGCGGCGACGGCGAAGGCGAAGGCGACGGAAAAGCCCACATAGCCGAGATAGAGGAACGGCGGATGGAAGGCGAGGCCGGGATCCTGCAGGATCGGGTTGAGGCCATTGCCGTCGGCAGGGGCGGGGTCAAGGCGCAGGAACGGGTTCGAGGTGAGAAGAATAAACAGCAAAAACGCCGAGCCGATCATCCCCTGGATCGCCAGCACCCGGGCGCGCAGCGCCGGCGGCAGATTGGCGCTGAAGCCCGCCACCAGGGCGCCAAACAGCGCCAGGATCAGCACCCACAACACCATCGAGCCTTCGTGGTTGCTCCACACGCCGGCGATCTTGTAGAGCATCGGCTTGGCCGAATGGGAATTGCGGGCGACATTCTCGACCGAAAAATCGGATACCACATAGGCCGCCATCAGGCTGGCGAAGGCGAGCGCGATAAAGACGAACTGGCCCGCCGCCACCGAGCGCCCCAGCGCCATCAAGGTGGCGTTGCCGCGTTCGGCGCCGATCAGCGGCACGGTACCCTGCACCAGGGCCAGCACCAGGGCCAGGACCAGGGCGTAATGGCCGATCTCCGCGATCATGGGACTATCACTTTATTGGTGGCTCCCTTCCATTTGCCAGAGCGCTTCAAGGCTTCGGCGACCTCGGGCGGCATGTAGGTCTCGTCATGCTTGGCGAGAATCTTGTCGGCCCGGAACACGCCTGTGGCGCCGAGGCGGCCTTCGGCGACGACCCCTTGGCCTTCGCGGAACAGATCCGGAAGGATACCGCGATAGATCACCGGCACCGCGCGGGTAAGATCGGTGATGCGGAATTCAACCGTGAGATCATCCTTGGCGCGCTTGACGCTCTGTTCCTCGACCAGCCCGCCGATGCGGATGCGCCGCTCGGGGGGGATATCTTTTTTGGCGAGATCAGCCGGGGTGTAGAAGAAAACCAGGCTGTCCTCGACCGCGGTCAGCACCAGCACCGCAGCGGCGCCAAGGGCGGTCATGGCGAACAGCAGATAATACAGCCGGCGCCGTTTGCGGGTCACCGCGCGTCCCCGGCCGTGCCCTCGCCGCCCTCTCCCCCTTTGGGCGAATTTGACCTTGCCGCTTGAAATTCTGCCACCGCCGCCTCGTTGGCGCGCAGGGTCCGGAGGCTGGCATATAACAGCCCGCCAAGTACCAGCGCGGCGACGGCAAAGGCCGGCCAGACATAGATGCCATAGCCGCCCATATGAAAGAATGCCGTGAGTGCGTCCACCTTCCGCTTCCCACTTCAATGGATGCCCGAATGGATGCCCGTAAATGCCGGGCCTCGACGGATGACGGAGCGACCAAAGGGGCGGCCCAGGCAAGGGTGGCCCCCGGCGCTCCCTTTGATTATTTCGTCGCTTTTTTCAAATAGGCGATGATGTCGTCGCGTTGGGATTGCTTCTTGATGCCGGCGAAGGGCATCCGGTTGCCCTTGATGAAGCCCCGCGGCTTGGTGAGGAATTGGTCGAGGGTCTTCTCGTCCCAGACCACGCCCGACTTCTTCATCGCCTTCGAAAAACGCTTGAAGCCCTTTTCCGTGCCCGCCTTGCGGCCAAAGACACCGTAGAGGCTGGGCCCGATCTTGTGTTTGCCCTTTTTCACCGTATGGCAGGCCTTGCACTTGGCGAATACCTTCTTACCCTTGGCCGCATCACCTGCGGCAATAACCTGGGTTGTGCCCAGGGCCAGCACCGCCGCAAAGGCGGCCACCGTTGCCGAAATCAACGCCAAGCGCGTCACGCTGGTCATCGCAGTCTCCTTACCTTTTGTATCGATCCGTTTCTATCGGCCCGGCCACAACCGGGCATTCAAACCCGGGCCGTTATATTCCATAAACGCATCCTACCACAACCGGCAGAATGTCTGAATCTCGGTCATTTCCCTTGGGTTTCAAGGGTTATTTCCAGGTTCATCCCCCCGCCTGGGTCATACGCTGCGCGCGGATCTTGCGCATGGTGAGTTCGGCACGCACCCTCAAGATCAGGACGCATATGAAATAACCGGTAAAGGCGAGGGCCATCAGGGCGAGCGGCACCAGCATCGAGATATGGATCGCCGGGGCGCCGATGCGGGTGATGGAAGCGGGTTGATGCAACGTGTTCCACCAATCCACCGACCATTTGATGATGGGGACATTGACGAACCCGACCAGCGCCAGGATCGCCGCCGCCTTGGCCCCCCGCCTGGGATCATCGAAGGCGTTGATCAGCGCCATATAGCCCATGTAGAGGAAGAACAGCACCAGCACCGAAGTCAGCCGCGCGTCCCACACCCACCAGGTCCCCCAGCTCGGCTGGCCCCAAAGCGCCCCGGTGATCAGCGTGATCAGGGTGAAAGAGGCGCCGATCGGTGCCGCCGATTTGGCGACAAGATCGGCCAGGGGATGCTTCCACACCAAGCTCACTGCCGAGGCCGCTGCGATCAGGGTGTAGGTGGACAAGGCCATCCACGCCGCCGGCACATGGATATACATGATGCGCACGCTGTCGCCCTGCTGATAGTCGGGCGGCGCCACCACCAGGCCCATATAAAGCCCGGCGGCGAACAGGATCACCGTTGCCCAGGCGCACCAGGGCAGGATCACGGCGGCAAGGCGTAGGAACCGGGCCGGATTGGCAAGGCGAAACATCATCGCTTGGGCGTGCTCCTCGGCGGTTGAGATAACCGGTCATCTTCAGGTTTAGCACGGGGAGGTTTAGCGCGGGACCGGCGCTTTTTCCAGTACAGCCGGGTCATTCCACCGCCAGTCTGAGGGCGGCGCCCCCGGCCAAAGGCGTCATCGCCAGGGCCACCAACAACAAAGCGCCGAGAATCATGAGAAAGGGCCCGGCGGCGTCCCCGGTGATGGCGGCATTGACGGCGGCGACACCGAAGATCAGCACCGGAATGTATAGGGGCAAAACCAGCAGTGACAGCAACACGCCGCCGCGCCGGGCACCCACGGTGAGCGCGGCGCCGATGGCGCCGATCAGGGTCAAGGACGGCGTGCCCAGCGCCATGGCCGCCATCAAGGTGGCGAAACCCTCCGCGTTCATGTTGAGCAGCACCGCGAGGATCGGCGCCGAGATGGTCAACGGCAGCCCCGTGGTTAGCCAATGGGCGAGGGCCTTGGCCATCACCGTCGCCTCGACCGGCGCCGCGCCGAGCACGAGAAGATCCAGAGTGCCGTCTTCGAAGTCGGTCTGAAACAGCCGTTCCAGCGACAGCATCGAGGCCAGAAGCGCCGTGACCCAGATCACCCCGGCGCTGATGGTGCCGAGGATACTGGGGTCGGGGCCGACGCCGAAGGCGAACAGAACCACGCACAGCAGGAAAAAGGTGACGACCATGACCGCGTCGGTGCCGCGGCGCAGTGCGAGCTTGAGGTCACGTCCGGCAATGAGAAGGAAGCAGGTCATGGGTTCCTGATCACACCAACCGGTTGACCGCGATGCCCCCATGGGCACGAAGATCAAGGGTCCGGGCGTCCTCGATGGTCTCTGTGCCATGGCTCGCCAGAACCACCACGCCGCCTTTGGCGCGGTGGCGGCGGACGGCGTCGTGGAAGGCGCAGACACCGTCATCGTCGAGCGCGGTGGTGGGCTCGTCCAGCAGCCACAGTGCCGCGGGCGCAGCAAGAAGACGCGCCAGCGCCAAGCGGCGGCATTGCCCGGCGGACAGAAACCGGCACGGTATATTGGCCAAGGCTTTGAGACCAAAACCATCCAGCGCTTCGGTGGTCGCGTCACCGGGGTTGCTGTTGAGGCCTTCGGGGCGTAGCCCGGCCCAGAAACGCAGATTTTCCGCCACCGTCAACAGCGGCTGGATGCCGTCCAGATGGCCGATGTAATGGAGCCGCGCGCGGTGGGCTTCGGGCTCGTCGGCGACATTGCCGCCGTTCCAACTGATACGGCCCGCCGTCGGTTTGATCAGGGATGCCATCAGGCGCAGCAGGCTCGACTTGCCTGAGCCGTTGGGCCCGATCAGCTGCAAAGCGCCGCCGTCTTCCACCGTGAAATCGAGGGCGCTGAAGACGGCGCGTTCGCCGCGCACGCATTCGAGCTTTTCCCCGGCAAAGCTGCTCATGGCATTGGTTTCATCTTATTCGCTTAACGCTAACCGATCCGATATAGCACAGCGCGAAAAAAAAGGCGGCCACCGGATGGAACCAGTGGCCGCAAGTATACCGACATATGGGTCGGATGGAGGTGTTGCTGACATCCGTCGCAACAGGGGGGGCTGGTTGCAAAGGGTTAGTCAGCGGTGCCAGGAAACGAAAGCTTTGTGTCGGAAATGGGTCGCAATCATGGCAGAATTATGATTATTGTTTCCCCGCGCTTGGGCCACGGATTGACCCGGAGCCGGGGATACGGTACTCGATAGCTCGGGCCCATGGCCGCTCACCAATAGGGCCAAAGCCGCCAATACAACAGCCGGGGAGAACAATCGTGGCCGCTGCTGACCATGACAGCATGAATGTCCGTCGCACCCTCGATGTCGACGGCAAAAGTTACGCCTATTACAGCCTTGCCGCGGCGTCCGAGGCCGGCCTCGGCGATATCTCCCGGCTTCCGGTATCGCTCAAGATCCTGCTCGAGAATCTGCTGCGCTTCGAGGACGGCCGCACGGTCACGGCCGACGACATCAAGGCACTCGCGGCCTGGCTCGAACAACGCAAGAGCACCCGCGAGATCGCGTTCCGTCCGGCGCGGGTGTTGATGCAGGATCTCACTGGGGTTCCGGCGGTGGTCGATCTTGCCGCCATGCGCCAAGCCATGGTCGACATGGGCGGTGACGGCCACAAGATAAATCCGATCTCGCCGGTGGATCTGATCATCGACCATTCGGTCATGGTCGACAAATATGGCGACAACAATGCCTTCAAGGCCAATGTTCAGCGCGAGTTCGAACGCAACCAGGAACGCTATTCGTTCCTGCGCTGGGGCGCTCGGGCGTTCGAGAATTTCCGCGTGGTGCCGCCGGGTACCGGCATCTGCCATCAGGTCAATCTGGAATATCTCGGCCGCGTGGTGTGGACGGCGGACCAGGGCGGTGACGTCCTCGCCTATCCCGACACATTGGTCGGAACCGACAGCCACACAACCATGATCAACGGCCTCGCCATTCTTGGCTGGGGCGTCGGTGGCATCGAGGCCGAAGCGGCGATGCTGGGCCAGCCCATGTCCATGCTGATCCCCGAGGTCGTCGGTGTCAGACTGACCGGGGCGTTGAAGGAAGGCACCACGGCGACCGATCTGGTCTTGACCGTGGTCCACATGCTGCGCGCCCATGGCGTCGTCGGCCGCTTCGTCGAGTTCACCGGCGATGGGCTCGACAATCTCACGCTGGCCGACCGCGCCACCATTGCCAACATGGCGCCGGAATATGGCGCCACCTGCGGGTTCTTCCCGGTCGATGACGAAACCTTGAATTACCTGACCTTCACCGGCCGCGATGCCGCGCAAATCGCCCTGGTCGAGGCCTATGCCAAAGAGCAGGGCCTGTGGCGCGTCCCCGGGGTTGAACCGGTCTTCACCGATATCCTCGAGCTTGACATGTCGACGGTGGAACCCTCCCTCGCCGGGCCCAAGCGCCCCCAGGACCAGGTCCTGCTGTCCGGCGCGGCGGAGGCGTTCCGCGGCGCCTTGGCCGATATGGGCCGTGACGGGTCCAAGGGGCCGGTCAGTGTCGAGGGTGCCGATTTCGACCTCGTCGACGGCCATGTCGCCATCGCCGCGATCACCAGTTGCACCAACACGTCCAACCCCTCGGTGATGATCGCGGCGGGCTTGCTGGCACGGAATGCCGTCGCGCGTGGGCTCAAGGTCAAGCCCTGGGTCAAGACGTCGCTGGCGCCGGGATCCCAGGTGGTGTCCGATTATCTGGAAAAGGCCGGGCTGCAGGATGATCTCGATGCCCTCGGCTTCAACCTGGTGGGCTATGGCTGCATGTCGTGCATCGGCAATTCGGGCCCGTTGGATCCGCCCATCGCCAAGGCCATCGACCAGGGCGATGTGGTGGCGACGGCGGTGCTATCTTCAAACCGCAATTTCGAGGGCCGGATCCATCCCCAGGTGCGGGCCAATTACCTGGCGTCGCCGCCCCTCGTGGTGGCCTATGCCATCGCCGGTTCGCTCACCGTCGATCTCGCCACCGAACCCTTGGGGATAGGCAAGGACGGCAAGCCGGTTCACCTCGAGGACGTCTGGCCCTCCAACAAGGAAATCCAGGACACCATCGCCCAGGCCATGACGCCGGAGATGTTCCGCAAACGCTATAACAATGTGGAGTCCAGCAACGCGGAATGGCAGAAAATCAAGGCCCCACAAGGCCTGACCTATGACTGGGACGCGGACAGCACCTACGTCAAGCTGCCGAACTATTTCACCGACATGCCGCCGGAGCCAGCCGAGATCGAGGACATCATCGGCGCCCGCCTGCTGGCGGTTCTCGGCGACAGCATCACCACCGATCATATTTCCCCCGCCGGGTCGATCAAGGACGACAGCCCCGCCGGCGGCTATCTGGTGCGCCACCAGGTCGGGGTGCAGGATTTCAATTCCTACGGCGCCAGGCGCGGCAACCACGAGGTCATGGTGCGCGGCACCCTGGCCAATATCCGTCTGCGCAACTTGATGGCGCCGGGCACCGTAGGCGGCATCAGCCGCCACATGCCCGACGGCGAGGAAATGCCGATCTTCGATGCCGCCATGAAGTACCAGAAGGAAGGCGTGCCGCTGGTCATCGTCGCCGGCAAGGAATACGGCACCGGCTCGTCGCGCGACTGGGCGGCCAAGGGCACGCGCCTGTTGGGGGTCCGCGCCGTCATCGTCGAAAGCTTCGAGCGCATCCACCGCTCCAACCTGGTGGGCATGGGGGTGGCGCCGCTGGTGTTCCCCGCCGGCGTCACCCGCGAGACCCTCGGCCTCGACGGCTCAGAGGTGTTCGACATCACCGGCCTTGCCGGCGGCATCACCCCGGGCATGGCGGTCCAGTGCCGGATCACCCGGGCCGATGGCTCGACCGAGGATTTGGAGTTGAAGTGCCGCATCGATACCGTCGACGAGGTTGATTATTACCGCCATGGCGGCATTCTGCCCTATGTGCTGCGCTCCATGATGGGGGCCTGACCGCCCGCCGCCTCGGGGGTCTCACCAATATGTGATGCCATGTGATTGGCAGGGGGAGTTCCCGGGCCGTAATATGATCGGCATGAAATCCACTATCACAATTCACCGATTTGTCCTTGGTTTCGGCCTCGGGCTGTTGCTGGCCCTCGGCGTCGGGTTCGCCGTTGTTGCAGCCGGCCCGGCACGGGCGGAGGTGCCATCGGATCCGAACCTGGTGGTGGTTGAGCTCTTTACCTCCCAGGGCTGCTCCTCCTGTCCGCCGGCCGATGCCTTCCTGGGCGAATTGGCCAAGCGCTCCGACGTGCTGGCGCTGTCGCTTCATGTCGATTACTGGAATTACATCGGCTGGCCCGATCCGTTCTCCAGCCCCGCCATGACCGCCCGCCAGCGCGCCTATTCCCAGAGCCTCGGCCACCGCTACGTTTACACCCCGCAGATGGTGATCGACGGCAAGTTCCAGGAGGTCGGCTCTCGGACCGCGAAGGTCGAGCGCGCCATTGCCGGGGCGAAGCGCCAGGCGCCATCCAAATTGCGGATCAAAGTCGTATCCAAGGGGGCGGGCAAGGCGGTGGTGCGCATCCCCGCGTCCAAGTCGTCCGCGACCGCCACGGTGTGGCTGGTGGGCTTCGATAACTTACACACCACCCCCATCACCAGCGGTGAAAATTCGGGCCGGACCATCAGCTACCACAATGTGGTCCGCGCCATCCGTCCCATTGGCTCCTGGGGTGGCAATGCCACCGAAATCTCCTTCGATATAACCCATCAGGGGGATGCCGAGTTCGATAATTGCGCCATTATCGTCCAGCGTGGCCGGGCCGGCCCCATACTCGGCGCCGTGGCGCTACCCATGTCCAGCCTAAGGTAGTTTCGCCTGAGATCGTCGGGTGGGGCCGGCCGGCCGTTGATGCCACTGGCACGAACCGTACCTCGGAGAGGTCGGCATGGGCCAAGAGATCGAAGCCATCGGCAAGCATCTTTTGATCGTTGATGACGATATCGATCTGTGCGACGTCATGCGCGAGATTGCGGCGGCGGAAGGCTACGAGGTCATCGTTGCCTATGAAGGCAATGTCTTCAAGGAACTCTATACCCGCTACCGGCCGGGACGTATCATCCTCGATCTTGCCATTCCCGACATTGACGGCTTGGAACTGTTAAATTTCCTCGCCGGCGAGCATTGCGACGCCATGATCATCATTGCCAGTTCCCATAGGAAGACCATCATCGACCAGGCCGTGAAACTTGGGACACTCAACGGGCTGCGCATGGTCACGGCCTTGCAGAAGCCTTTCAGCAGCGCCGAACTCAAGAGTAGCTTGGCCTGAAGTAAGCCGCCCCGATCGTGATAAGGGATTGAATTGGCCCTAGGGGTCTTGCATTGACAGGGCGAAACCCCGATTCTCCCACTATGGCTGTATCCTCCCCCATGTCCCGTTCCCGGCGCCGGCCCCCGGGCCGTGGCGGCAAGCGCCTGGTCGCCGTCCTCGGGCCCACCAACACCGGCAAGACCTATCTCGCAATCGAGCGCATGGTTGGCCATCGCAGCGGCATGATCGGCTTTCCCTTGCGGCTGCTGGCGCGGGAGAACTACGACCGGGTCAAGGACATCAAGGGCGCGGACGCGGTGGCGCTGGTGACCGGCGAGGAAAAAATTATCCCGCCCCGGGCCAAGTATTTCCTCTGCACCGTCGAATCCATGCCGCTGGACCGCGACGTCGCCTTCCTCGCCATCGACGAGATTCAGCTGTGCGCCGACCGTGACCGCGGCCATGTTTTCACCGACCGGCTGCTTCATGCCCGCGGCGCCGAGGAAACCATGTTCCTGGGCGCCGACACCATGCGGCTATTGATCGGCGCTCTGGTGCCGGATGTTGAATTCATCACCCGTCCCCGGTTCTCCCGGCTGAGCTACTCCGGGCCTAAGAAAATCACCCGGCTCCCGCCACGCAGCGCCGTGGTCGCCTTTTCCGCCGCCGAGGTCTATGACATCGCCGATTTGGTCCGCCGCCAGCGTGGCGGCGCCGCGGTGGTGCTCGGCGCCCTCAGTCCCCGCGCCCGCAACGCCCAGGTCGCCATGTACCAGGCCGGCGAGGTCGACCATCTGGTGGCGACCGACGCCATCGGCATGGGACTGAACATGGACGTCAACCATGTCGCCTTCGCCGGTTTGCGCAAGTTCGATGGCCGCAATCTGCGGCTTCTCACCCCGTTCGAGCTGGCGCAGATCGCCGGGCGCGCCGGGCGATATATGAATGACGGCACCTTCGGCACCACCTTCGAGGTCGGCGGCCTCGACGCCGAAACCGTGGAGACCGTCGAGACCCACGCCTTTCCGCCCCTGGAGACGGTGTATTGGCGCAATTCGGATCTTGCCTTCAACACCATTCGCGCCCTGGTCCGTGGGCTTGAGGCGCCGCCACCGGCGCCCGAACTGGTGCCCAAGCGCGACGCCGAGGACGTCGCCGCGCTGACCAAGCTGGCGCGCGATCCCGACATCGCCGGGCGTGCCGGCACCCCTCAGGCGGTGCGGTTGCTGTGGGATGTGTGCCGCATCCCCGATTACCGCAAGGAGCTGAGCGAATCCCATCTCCGCCTGCTCGGGCGCATTTACGCCGACCTCACCGGGCCCGGGCAATGTCTCGACGAGGATTGGGTGGCGGCGCAGATCGCGCGCCTCGACCGCGCCGACGGGGATATCGAAACCCTGGTATCGCGCATCGATTACATCCGCACCTGGACCTACGTTTCGCACCGCGCCGACTGGTTCGCCGACGCCGGCCATTGGCAGGAGCGCACCCGCGCCATCGAGGACAAGCTCTCCGATGCCCTCCATGAGCGTCTGACCCAGCGTTTCGTCGACCGCCGTACCGCGGTGCTGGTCAAACGCCTCAAGGACGGCGACGGTCTCCTTTCCGCCGTCAAGCCGTCGGGCGAGGTGTTGGTGGAAGGCCATTTCGTCGGCACCTTGGAAGGCTTTCAATTCGTGCCCGACACCACCGAAACCGGCATCGGCGCCCGCACCATCATGGGCGCGGCGGCCCGCGCGCTACGCCAGGAGGTCGCCACCCGCGTCGAGCGCCTATGCGGCGACAGCATTGAGGCCTTCACCTTGGATGATTGCGGCCGCCTCCGTTGGCGTGGCATTTATGTGGCGCGCCTGGCCATGGGGACCCGGGTGTTGCGGCCCCGTCTCATTGTGGCGGCCAGCGATCTGTTGACCGACGCCCAGGCCGGCGTCATCCGCCGCCGTCTTGAGGCCTGGCTGGGAAAGGAAATCAAGACCCGGCTCGGGCCCTTGGTTAGGGTCGACCGGGCCTGTGGTTCCGAGCGCCTGGCGGCGCCGGTCCGTGGTCTTTTGTACCAGTTGGCGGAAGGTCTCGGCACCTTGCCGCGGCGCCGCGCGGTGGTGCGGATCCCCAAACTCGGCGCTACTGAGCGGCGCGCCTTGGCCCGTTTCGGCGTGCGCCTGGGGGTCGAAACCGTGTTCGTCAATGATTTGCTCGACCCCCAAGCGGTGCGCATGCGGGGGTTGCTGTGGTCGGTGCATCATGGCCCGGGCAAGGACATAGCCATTGGCAACGTCCCCGGCAAGGACGGCCCCGCTTGGCTTCCGGCGCCGGCCTTAACTTCTGCGCCTCGTGATACCGCCCTCGATGACAGCTTTTATCTGGCCTGCGGCTATTTGCCATTGGGGCCCCGGGTGCTTCGCGTCGACCAGGCCGAGCGCCTGGCCGCCGAATTGCGGAAATTGTCGCGTCAGGGGCCGTTCATGGCGACCCATGCGCTCGCCCGCCTCGCCGCCTGTTCGATGGAGGAGCTGTCGCCGGTGCTGGCCGCCCTTGGCTTCGAGGCAGCCGATGACGGGACCCACCGCGCGGCGGGCTTTGGCCGCAATAGCGCACCACGCCCCCGCCGTGCAAAGCCGCGGCGCAAGGCCGCCGGCGCCAAGCAGGGTCAAAGCGGCGAAAGCGACTCCCCCTTCGCCAAGCTTCGCGAGCTCAATCTGCCGAGATGACCGCCACCCGGATCACGCCGGCCGAGTTGACACCCGCGGCCATCCGTCTCGACAAATGGCTGTGGCAGGCGCGGTTCTGCAAAAGCCGGTCACTGGCCGCCAAGCTCTGTGCCTCGGGCGCGGTGCGGGTCAGCCATACCAAGGTGCACAAGCCCCATCACGCGGTCAAGGCGGGGGACGTGTTGACCTTTCCGCTCGGCCCCCATATCCGCGTTATCCGTATCCTTGCCATCGGTACCAGGCGCGGGCCCGCCACCGAGGCGCGCACCCTTTACCAGGACCTGTCGCCGCCGCCACCCCGGGGGAAGGGCAATGCTATGCCCCGCACCGCTGTCCGCTCCACCGGCGCCGGCCGGCCCACCAAGGCCGACCGCCGCGCCATCATGCGCCTTAACCGCAAGGACTGAACGGGCCCCTGGGGCTAGGCACTGGGCGGCGGATCACGGTTTGCGGAAGATCACCGAGAGATTGTTGGCGGGCATGGCGACGCGGTCGGCGTGTTCGAACCCGTATTTTGAGGCGAGGGCGGTGACGTCGTCGAGGTCACGCACCCCCCAGTCCGGGTTGCGCGCCCTGAGACTGCGGTCGAAAGCCGCATTGCTCGGCGCGGTATGGCGGCCAGATAGCTTGAACGGCCCATAGAAGAACAGGACACCACCGGCTTCGAGAAGGCGCGCGGCGCCGCGGATCAGGCCGCCGGCGGCGGTCCAGGGCGAGATGTGGATCATGTTGATGCTGACCACCGCTATGGGGGAAAAATCTTGAGGCAGTGGCCAATCCTGGGTGCCGGCGTCGATCACCAGCGGCGCGGCCAGATTGTCAACATTGGCGCTGTTGCGCCAAGCATCGATGCTCTCCAACGCCTCGGGGTCGGCATCGGATGGCTGCCAGCAGAGGTGCGGCAGGTTGGTTGCGAAATGGGCGGCGTGCTCGCCGGTTCCGCTCGCCAATTCCAGGACGGCGCCGGTGGCCGGCAGGGCGCGGCGCAACACCTCCAAGATGGGATCGCGGTTGCGTTCCACCGCCGGGGCAAAGCGACGTTTATCCGGTTGCGTCATGGCCCAACCTTAGATTCCAGATCCCCCCGCGGCAACCCTGAGACGCCGCCGAGGCGCGCGGGAAACCTCCGAAAAACCCCCGATATCCGTGGGGTTGAAGTGGCGTTGACGGTATGATAGGCAGTGCCATGTTTAACCGCATCAAGTCTATATTTCTTGATTTGGACGGGTCCGGCATCGCTTCGGCGGCGCACCATCGCCACCGTCACGATGTTGATGAGTTGCAGGTGGCGGCGGCGGCACTGCTCGTCGAGGCCGCGTGTCTCGACGAGGACTTCGACGACGCCGAGCGCGCCCGTATCGGGCCGTTGGTGCAGGACCGGTTCGGATTGAATGCTGAGGAAACCAAAACCCTGATCGAAACGGCGGAGCGCGAAGTCGAGGATGCGAACCAGATCTTGCATTTTACCCGCGCCATCAAGGACGGTTTCGACCACGATGAGCGTATCGCCATGATCGAAATGTTGTGGGAGGTCGCCTATGCCGATGGCAAGCTTCACGATTATGAAGCAAATCTGTTACGCCGCATCGGCGGATTGATCTATGTCTCCGACCACGATATCGGCGCCGCGCGCAAGCGGGTGCTGGCTCGCATTGAAGCGTCGGGCAAAGCTGATAGTGGTTAATCGGAAAGTATGGGCTGAAAGGACGAATTGAGATGACCTACGTTGTGATCGAATCTTGCATCAAGTGCAAATACATGGACTGCGTTGAAGTTTGCCCGGTGGATTGTTTCTACGAAGGCGAAAACATGCTCGTCATCAATCCGGAAGAATGCATAGATTGTGGCGTGTGCGAGCCCGAATGCCCGGTCGAGGCGATTCTGCCCGATACCGAGGGCGACCTCGAAAAATGGGTCGAGCACAACACCAAATATGCCGAAATGTGGCCCAATATCACCCGCAAGGGCGAAGCCCCCGCCGATGCCGACGACTGGAAGGATACCCCCGACAAGCTCGAGAAGCATTTCAGCCCCAATCCACCGGAAAAACCGGCGGGAAGCTGAATTTCACCCGGCTTTCGCGCCGCGAAAGCCTTAGAATTCCATGGTTTTTGCTGTCCAAGGCGTCCCAGGCACCGGGGTGGGCTCAAGGCTTTGGCCGTGGGCAATCATCCCCCCCTATTAATTAGGTGTCTAATGTGTTAAGGTGGTGGCCTCCAATAGGGTTGGCATCAGGATTAAATTCCTGATTCGCCGGGAGGATCCAATTTTTGGGGACCGGGCATGAGTGCGCCCTGGCGCGCCCCCCTTTTGCACGATTCACTCGGTTGGCAGTATTTTCTGCCCTGAATTGGCCTTGAAACTGGTTTGGCGTCTATTGTGAAGTGAAGGAAGAATATGGCGAGTAAAACGGCAGCGGCGAAGACAACGGCTCCGAAGACGATGGCGGCGGCGAAGAAAAAGTCGCCGGCGAAGAAGAAAAAGAATGGATATTCGACGGGCGATTTTGTTGTCTATCCGACCCACGGCGTCGGCAAGATCACCGGCATTGAGAAGCAGGAGATCGCGGGTTTCAATTTGGAATTGTTCGTGATCCGCTTCGCTTCCGAGAAAATGA
>JAZFWG010000244.1:0-24286 GCA_036448135.1 Alphaproteobacteria bacterium | reverse complement strand
ATCGGTTTCGATTGCACCGCCGACAGCCTCCATGTCGGCAGCCTGGTGCCGATCATGGCGCTTCGGATCCTGCAGAACACCGGCCACCGCCCCATCGTGCTGATGGGCGGCGGCACCACCAAGGTCGGCGATCCCTCCGGCAAGGATGAAAGCCGCCAGTTGCTCTCGGATGCCGACATCGCCGCCAACATGGCGGGCATCCGCACCGTGTTTTCCAGGTTCCTCGATTTCGGCAGCGGGCCCACCGGCGCCATCATGGTCGACAACGCCGAATGGCTCGACCAGCTCGGCTATATCGCGTTCCTGCGCGATTACGGCCGGTATTTCTCGGTCAACCGCATGCTCGGCTTCGAATCGGTGAAGCTCAGGCTCGACCGTGAACAGCCCCTCACCTTTCTCGAATTCAATTACATGGTGTTGCAGGCCTATGATTTCCTGGAACTCGCCCGGCGCCATGATTGCGTGTTGCAAATGGGCGGCTCGGACCAATGGGGCAACATCGTCAGTGGCGTCGAACTCGGCCGCAAGATCGACAACCGTGCCCTCTATGGCCTGACCTCGCCGCTGATCACCACCGCCGGCGGCGACAAGATGGGCAAGACCGCCCAAGGCGCGGTGTGGCTTTCCGCCGACAAGCTTTCTGCATACGAATACTGGCAGTACTGGCGCAATTGCCACGACGCCGATACCGGCCGCTTCCTCAAGCTGTTCACGGATCTGCCGTTGGATGAAATCGCGCGGCTCGAAGCCCTTAAAGGCGCCGAGATCAACGACGCCAAGAAGGTCCTCGCCGACGAGGCGACCAGGCTCGCCCATGGCGACGCCGCAGTGGCCGAAGCCAACACAACCGCCGCGAATGTCTTCGAGCATGGCGGCTCCGGCGTGATCGAAGGTGGTGATAGCGTATCCGGTCTCCAACTCATCGACATCCCCAAGGCCGATCTCGAAGCCGGGATCGCCGCCTTCGAGGCCTTGAAGCGCGCCGGGCTCGCCGCCTCCAATGGCGAGGCCCGCCGGCTCATCAAGGGCGGCGGCGGGCGCATCAACGACGCCGTCATCGAAAACGAGATGCAACCCGTCACCCTGGCCGACATCAACGCCGACGGCGTCATCAAGCTGTCGGCGGGACGCAAGCGCCACGCCCTGTTGCGATCAACTGGTTAGACTAGGGTCCGGACTCTAGGGAGAGAACTCGTCGCCGCTCTTGGCGGGCTGTTCCGGTGCGATGGGGGCTTTGTCGTCACTGCCGCCGCTTTGATCGCTGTCGAAGATGCCGAACAGGCCGCGCAGGAAGCCCGGCGCCAAGGTCGCCAAGGGGTTGACGGAGATCTTGGGGTTTTTCACCGGTCCCTTCATCTTGTAGGTGGCGGCGAACACGCCCCCGCCCTTGCCGCCAGTCAACAGCGTCCCGAGCACCGGAATATTTCCGAGAATGGAATTGACCGAATAGGCGGGAACGATGGTGCCGCGCAGGTCAAGACTGAGCTTCTTGAAATCGATGCTCCCGTCGGCGGTGAAACCGATGGCGTTGCCATGGGCGCGCATGTCCTTCAGATGAAGGATATCGTCCTTTAGGACAAACGGCGCCTCGAAACGGTTGAAACCGATACCGGGACCGGACAGGAGATCGGGAATGCCGGTTAGCATGGCCACGGTCAGCACCTCGGCAATCACCGGCGCCTTGATCAGGCGGTAGTTCCTGACGCTGGCATGGCCCTTCAAGGGGGCATCCTTGGCGCTATCATCATATTCACCCAACACCCGCATCTGCCCTCCGGTGATATTTTCGGTGATGCCGAAGACCCGGAGGGTGGCGCCGGCGTCAGAGGACTTGATGGCAAGTCTGCGCCCCTTGCCCCCCGGCGCAAGGCGGAAGGCGAAGGCCCCCCCCTTGCCGACCCTGCCATCAAACTTGATCGAGCGCCATTCGCCGCCTTGGCGCAGGAAGCCTCCCTTGACCTTGGAAAAATAACCCTCCGTGCTGAACCACATGCGGTTGAGGGTGAAAGCCAACCGCATCGGCGGCAATTGACGGCCCTGATCACCGACTTCCATATAGGGAGTGGCATCGAAACTTCTGCCATCGAGGTTGATGTCGTAGCCACCGTCATCGTGCATGGTGACGATGGCGGCGCTATCGGTTTTGCCGAAAACCATTCTTGCCAGGCGGATCCGGCGCAGGCTTTTGCCGTCGGCGGCAAAGCTGGCAGTTCCATTGGCCCTGAAATCGCCGGTGACGATGGTGAAATCCTTGGCCCTTTTGATCAGGCCATCGCCGAACACCAGGGAAAAGCGCCCGGTTCCATCGGCGCCCTTGGGCTTCTTCCAATGAAGCCCGGATATGGTCAGGGCGGTTTTGCGGAAATCGGCGGCAATGGACATGTCACCGCGCTTGCGGTCGTAATCCACATAGCTGAGGTCGACATCGACGGGCCCTTGCAGATATTCACCGAGTTCAAGCCCCAACTTTCTGCGCGCGGCGGCATCGAAGGTTCCCTTGACCTCATAGCGGCTGCGAAAGATCGCTTGATCATCGAAATTCTCGACCCAGACCAGGCTCGCCGGCGCGCCGGACAACATCATGCTGCCCTTGACCTTCATACCGTGATTGTCGAGTTGCAAGGATGCGTCGCCGCCTTTGATGGCAAGGTTGCCGACCACATTGGGAATACTGATATCGCGAAGGGTCGCCGCTGCTTGCAGCTGGACCTGCTCGAAGGTCACGTCATTGATCAGCGGCAACCGCGTCACCAGACGCACGGCGGCACGGCCGCCGGTTTTGCCCGGGGAAAATCCGAGCTTGCCGAGCAGGCTGAGCCGGGGCCGGTTGAGAATTTCAAGCGCGTCCCTGAGCGGGCCCCGCAACACCGCATCAACGGTGATATTTTCGTCGTTGTCGGTGTCGAGATCCCTGAGGCTGATGGTACCTTGTCCGAGCCGAAGCCCCAGAACCCTGCCCTTGGAAACGGCGAAATCCAAACGATCGAGGGCCACCCGCGTGGTGCCGGCAAGCCCACGGAAAGGAGGCAGTCCCCTGAGATAGGTGACCGACATATCGGAAAAATCGAAACTGCCGGCGAGGGACGCGACCTTGAGATCGCCGATATCCTTTCCCGCAGCTTGCGCCTTGAGTGAAAACCTGGCCTCGGGCATGCGCCCCTTATGGAGGTTCTTGACCACCCAGTTCCTGGCATTGACGGAGAGGGATGGCGGCCAAAACCGTTTGAGGTCGGCAACGGTGAAATTACGGAGAACCGCATTCGCGGTGATCTTGGCGGCGGCATTCAAGTCCGAGACTTCCGCCGTCATCTCGGCCACGGGGCCACCGAAATCGAGCATCAAGGTCTCCACTTTCAGCGCGCGCATATCCTGAGTGAACCGGCCCCGGGTTCTCAAGGCCTTGAGCTTCACCGGTTCGTCATAAATTTCCGGCAGGCGCAAGGTGCCGGCGCCGGTAATAAGGTCGAAGCGCAATTCGTTGATACGGCCTTCGATGCCGGTGACAAGGCCAATGCGGCCGCTGATCGGAACCTGAAGACGCGACACCGGATCGAGAAACGGCAATAGGGCGACGAAATGGGACGGATCGGTATCCGCGAACTGGATCTCCAGGTCGAGATCCTTGGCCGCGTTATCGTAGGTGCCGGCAAGATCGAAGCGGGCCCGGCGGCCGGCGACCTGAAGATGCACGACGCCGTTGGCCCTGATCCCTTCACGGTCACGGAACATGCGAATGTCGGCCCTGGGGGCATGCCAGAAATAGCCGCGAAGTCGGTCATCGATGGTGACATCGGCCTCGAGAACGCTGACCCGGGTCAAATAGCCGAGCACCCAGTCGGGATCGGGAGCCCGCAACAGGCCCGATACCAGCGGCGACAACAAGCCGGCCACCTTGCCCACCGCGCCTGATACACCGGGCCCGGAGGCAAGCTCGAAGCCGCCGCCTTTGGCGCGAACCAGGGACAACCTGGGTCTGAAGATTTCGAGCGCGGTCGGCGCGATCAGGCCCCTGATCAGGCCGCGGGCGCTGAGGCTCACCGACATCTCCGGAATCACGGCCTGCTCTGAGCCTTCGGCGCCGAACACCCGGACGCCGACGACGCGAAGGTCCAGTGTGCGCTCCCACCCGGCCCAGGTCAGGATGGTGCCGTCAACCTCCACCTTGTAAGCGGGGTCGATGGAATTCAGGGCCTCTTCGATATGAGGCGTCAGGAAATCCAGGGACATCGGGCCGCTCCACAACCGGAGGCCGATGAGGACCAGCAAAACCGTCAGCCCGGCGGTGCATACCGCCAAAATTTCGAGCAGAAATATGGATGTGCGGCGAATCACTCGACAAAGTCTCTATGTTGTCTTAACGCTAGAATTCGGTTGCTCCAGTGTGCGGCAAAAGGTGGCGCCAGGGAATGGAACAGTTGCATTTTTTGGCCATGGCGGCGAGCCTGCCGAAAGCCGGGGACACGGCGCGCGCGTGGCGCGGCCATGAGCGTTGGCAAGAAGCCACCGCCGCCGACCCTGTTCTCGCCGAATTCGCCGGGCGTCTCAAGGCTGATTCCGCCGCCAATGCCCTGTTCGACGCCATCTTTGGCAACAGCCCCCATCTGACCCAGATCATCCTGCGCGAGCCCGGCTTCTTCCACCGGCTGGTCAAGGATGGCCCCGACGCCACCTTTGACGCGGCGATCTGCCAACTCAGGACCGAAGCCGCCGTCACCGGCGGCAGACTCGACGCGGACGCACGTCTCATGGCCGCCTTGCGCCTTGCCAAGTCCCGGGTGGCGCTGGTGACCGGCCTTGCCGACATTGCCGGCGTCTGGACCCTGGAAACCGTGACCGGGCGGCTCAGCGAGTTCGCCGGCACCGCGCTTTCGCTGGCGACGGCCCATCTGATGACCGCCGCCGCCGCCGCCGGAGATATCGAACTTAGCGAACCCGGCGACCCGGAACGGGGTTCCGGTTACGTCATCCTCGGCCTCGGCAAGCTTGGCGCCCATGAGCTCAATTACTCGAGCGACATCGATCTCATCGTCCTCTATGACGACGACATAATCCGCTATACCGGGAGACAAACTCCTCAACAATGCTTCGTGCGCCTGACCCGCGATTTGGTGCGCCTGATGGAGGAACGCACCAAGGACGGTTATGTGTTCCGCACCGATCTGCGCCTGCGCCCCGATCCCGGCTACACCCCCGTGGCGCTCTCCATGCTCGCCGCCGAGACCTACTATGAAAGCATGGGCCAAAACTGGGAACGCGCCGCCATGATCAAGGCGCGCCCGGTGGCCGGAGATATCCAGGCGGGCGAGGGCTTCCTCGACCGTCTTCGTCCCTTCCTGTGGCGCAAGTCCCTCGATTTCGCCGCCATCCAGGATATCCATTCAATCAAGCGGCAGATCAACGCCCATCGGGGCGGACGCAACATCGCCGTCGCCGGCCACAATGTCAAACTCGGCCGCGGCGGCATCCGCGAGATCGAGTTCTTCGTACAGACCCAACAGCTGATCTGGGGCGGGCGTGCCCCCAGCCTCAGGACCGCCGCCACATGCGAGACCCTGAAGGCCCTGTTGGCCACCGGCCATATCAGCGAGGAAAGCCTCAACCAATTGACTGAGGCCTATCGCTACCTTCGCCAGGTCGAGCATCGATTGCAGATGATCGACGACCGCCAGACCCATGTCCTGCCCGTCAATGACGAAGACCTGGGTAATGTTGCCGCCTTTCTCGGTTACGACAGTATCAAAGCCTTCAGCCGCGAGTTGCTGCACCATCTCGGCAACGTGGAGAAACATTACGCCGATCTGTTCGAAGAAGCGCCGGAGCTGGCCGCGCGTGGCAATCTGGTTTTCACTGGCATCGAGGACGACCCCGACACCCTGGAGACCCTCCGCACACTCGGCTTCCGCGAAAGCGCCAAGGTTTTGGACCTGATCCGCGGCTGGCATCGTGGCCGCACCCGCGCCACCCGCAGCGCCCGCGCCCGCGAACTCCTGACCGAGTTGATGCCATCGCTGCTCGAAGCCTTTTCCAAGACCGCCCAGCCTGACGCGGCGCTATTCAACTTCGACCGATTTCTCAAGGCCATGCCCACCGGGGTTCAACTGTTGTCGCTGTTCTACGCCAATCCCAGTCTTCTCGACCTGGTGGCCGAGATCATGGGCATGGCGCCGCGTCTCGCAGGCTATCTCAGCCACAATCCGTCGCTGTTCGATGCCGTGCTCAGCGCCGGTTTCTTCGAGCCCCTGCCCGGGCCCGACATCCTGGACGGCGAACTCACCGAGGCCTTGGAACAGGCGCGGGATTATGAAGATGTGCTCGAATTGGCGCGGCGTTGGGCCAACGACCGCAAATTCCGCTGTGGCGTACAGATCCTGCGCCATAGCCTCGACGCCGACGGCGCCGGGGTCGCGCTCGCCAATATTGCCGACACGATCCTCCGGCGCTTCCTCGCCATCACCACCGAACAAATCGCCGCCAATCATGGTGAGATCAAGGACGGCGTCATGTGTGTCGTTGCCCTCGGCAAGCTGGGCGGGTTGGAACTCACCGGGAACTCGGATCTGGATTTGCTGTTCGTTTACGACGCCCCCGGCGGCCTCGAGATGTCCGACGGCAACACCCCCCTGGCGGTGAGTCAATATTACGCCCGCCTCGGCCAGCACCTGATCAGCGCGATTTCGGCACCGACCAGCGAGGGACGCCTGTTCGAAGTCGACATGCGCCTCAGGCCCGCCGGGAACGCCGGGCCCATCGTCTCCAGCTTCGAAGCCTTCATGCAATATCAGCGCGAATCCGCCTGGACCTGGGAACACCTGGCCCTGACCCGCGCCCGCGTTGTCTCAGGCCCCGAATCCCTGGGCAGGCGGCTTCGCGACGGCATCCACGATATCCTCACCCAGCGCCGCGACGACGCCAAGCTGGTCGAGGATGTCGCCGACATGCGCCGCCGGGTCGAACGCGGCCATCCCGCCCAGTCGATCTGGGAGATCAAATATCTACGCGGCGGCCTGGTCGATGTGGAGTTCATCGCCCAATATCTGCAATTGCGTCATGCCTGTGACCACCCTGAAATTCTATCGGGCTCGACGGTGGAGGCGCTCACGCGTATCGGCGAGGCCGGGCTTCTCGATGCGGCGGAGGTGGCGGCGTTGATCCGCGCCAACCGGCTGTGGCGCAACCTTCAGGGCATGCTGCGGCTAACCTATGAGGGAAAATTCAACGAGGAGGTCGTGCCCGGTGGCCTCAAGGCGCTGCTGGCCGAGGCCACCGACAACGCCAGCTTCAAGACCCTCAAGGAAGACATGGAGGCGACCGCCGCCGAAATTCACGCCATCTACCGCTGCCTCATTGACGACCGCGCCATGCCCAAGGACTTGACCTAATCCTTAAGTTCAGGCCGGCGCCGCGGCGAAGGCCTGGACCTCGCACAGCAACTGGGGCCGGGCCAGGCCGGAGATATAGACCTTGGTCGAGGCCGGGCGGGCATCCCCCAGCCATGTGAGGCGGGCCTTGTCGTAACCGGCGCTGTCTTCCCGGTTGATGAGGTAGGAGGTGTAGTGGAGAAGATGTTCTGGCCCCATGCCGGCTTCCTTCAAGACTTCGACGACCGCACGCCAGGCAAAATTGGCCTGGGCATCGATACCGTCTGGGATGGTGCCGTCGCTGTCCTGGCCGGTCTGACCGGCGATGGCGAGAAACCGCATATTGGGTCCGGCCTCGATGCCGTGGCTGTAATTGGGATTTGCGCGGAGCAGCGCCGGCATGTGGATTTTGTGCATGGGAGTCTCCTCATGGATTGTTGATCCCATCCCTTTTAATACGCATTGTTGCGGGCCGGAAGGGCTGCTATGGAAAGTTGGCAATGTCACCCATGGACGACAAACTAATGGCACGGGGGCTGACGGCACGGGCGCGCACCGTGTTGTTGACGCCGGAGCCCGCGGCCAAGGTCGCCCTGAGCTACGCAGCCAGCGCGGCCTGGCGCCTCGGCGCGATCACTGCCATCGGTGCGCCGGGCGCCCCCGCGGTACCGGCGCGCCCGGCCCGGCCCCGGCTGTTGGCGCCGCGGCACATGCCCAAGCGCCGCGCCGGCCGCACGCCACGGGCCCGCATCGCCCTTCTCCATGCGGTTGCCCATATCGAACTCAATGCCATCGATCTTGCCTGGGATATTGTGGCGCGCTTCGCCGATACCGGTCTGCCCCGCGCCTTTTATGACGACTGGGCCCGCATCGCCGGCGAGGAAGCCAAACACTTCGAGGCGCTGTCACGGCGCCTCGGCGAAATGGGCGCGGCCTATGGCGATCTTCCCGCCCATGACGGGCTGTGGCAGGCGGCGGACGCCACCGCCCATGACATACTCGCGCGGCTCGCGGTGGTGCCATTGGTGTTGGAAGCCCGCGGCCTCGACGTCACCCCCACCATGATTGGCCATATGGAAGCCGCCGGTGACGACGCCACCGTCTCCATTTTGCGAATGATCCTTGCCGATGAGATCGGCCATGTCGCCGCCGGGGGGCGCTGGTTCGGCTGGCTATGCCGCAAGCGGGACCTTGATCCCGCCATCACCTTCCACACCCTGGTGCGTGAGAACTTCAAGGGCGCCCTCAAGCCACCCTTCAACGAAGAAGCGCGGCGCATGGCGGGCCTGTTACCGGCGTTCTATCAACCCGCCGCAAGCTGAGTTCTAGCTCTCCGATGTATCCTCACCCGGCACCGGGGAGCCGCCGGCACCCTCGACCCGCTGGGCCAGGGCCGCCTCCATGAAGCGGTCGAGATTGCCGTCGAGCACCGATTGGGCATTGCCGATTTCGACCCCGGTGCGCAAATCCTTAACCATCTGGTAGGGCTGGAGCACATAGGAGCGAATCTGGCGCCCCCAGCCGATCTCGGTCTTGGCCGCCTGGGCCGCCTCGGCCTCCTGCTCGCGTTCCTGCAGGGCAGCCTCGTAGAGCCGGGCCCGCAGCATCTCCATGGCGGCGGCCCGGTTGCGGTGCTGGGAGCGGTCGCTCTGGCACTGGACCACGATACCGGTGGTCAGGTGGGTGATGCGCACGGCGCTGTCGGTCTTGTTGACATGCTGGCCGCCGGCCCCCGAGGCACGGTAGGTGTCGATCCTGAGATCCTTGTCGATGATCTCGATCTCGATGGAGTCTTCGATCACCGGATAGATCCACACCGAGGCGAAGCTGGTGTGGCGCCGTGACGCCGCATCGAAGGGCGAGATCCGCACCAGGCGGTGGACCCCGCTTTCGGTCTTGAGCCAGCCATAGGCGTTGTGGCCCTCGACCCGGACCGTGGCCGATTTGATGCCGGCCTCTTCGCCGGGGCTTTCCTCGATCCAGTTGAGCTTGAAGCCACGGTTCTCGGCCCAGCGCATATACATGCGCATGAGCATTTCCGCCCAATCCTGGGATTCGGTGCCGCCGGCGCCGGCATGGACCTCGAGGAAACAGTCGTTGGCGTCGGCCTCGCCGGACAGCAGGCTTTCCAATTCCATCTTGGCGGCGCGCTTGTGCAAAGCCTCCAGCGCGCCCTCCACCTCCTTGACGACGGCCTCGTCGCCCTCGCCCTCGGCGATTTCGAGAAGCTCCAGACTGTCTTCGAATTCGCGCTCGAGCACTTGGTAGTCGCTAAGCCCTTTTTCGAGAACGGTGCGCTCGCGCATGATATTCTGCGCCTCAATCGGGTTCTGCCACAGGTCCGGATCCTCGGCGCGCGCGTTGAGCTGGGTCAGGCGATCGAGGGTCGTGTCCCAGTCAAAGATACCTCCTCAGCAGCTTGAGCGACTGCCTGATATCCTGGGAGATGGCTTCAATTTCGGCGCGCATCGACGGCTCCTGTCATCTGGGCTGTGTGGTCTCGAAGTTGAGTATTATTAATAAAGCCCGGAGGGGCCCGGCGCAACGGGATCACCAACATTGACGGCCAGGGGTTCACTGCCGTCGAGCACGCCTTCGGCGCCGGTGGGCTCGGTGCCCGGTTTGAAGGCCTCGAGAATGACCTTGCGTTCTCCGGCCTTGGCGAGAAGGCCGGTGGTGCGGTTGACCCGGACCAGACGGATGCCCGGCGGGATGCGGAAAGGTATGGAGGGCTGGCCACGCAATGCCCCGGCCATGAAGTCGCGGAAGATCGGCGCCGATACCGAAGAGCCGGTTTCCCCCCGGCCCAGGGTGCCCGGGGTGTCGAAGCCGGCGAAAACGCCGACGGCAAGGTCCGGGGAAAACCCGATGAACCAGGTGTCGAAGCTCTTGTTGGTGGTGCCGGTCTTGCCGGCCAGGGGCTTGCCCACGGCACGAACGCGCCGGCCGGTGCCTCGTAGCACCACCCCTTGCAACATGGAAACCACCTGATAAGCGCTCTCGGGGTCGGCGACATTGTCCCGGATGTCGGGGATCTCGGGGACATTCAGTTCCGAGACCGCAGCGGTGGCGCAGTCCCGGCATGGCCGGTTGTCGTGGCGGAAAATGGTGCGCCCGTGGCGGTCCTGGATGCGGTCGATCAATGTCGGCGTGATGCGTTTGCCGCCATTCACCAACATGGCGTAGGCCGCTGTCAGCCGCATCAGGCTGGTCTCGCCGGCGCCCAACGCCATGGACAGCACCCGCGGCATGCGGTCGACGATGCCGAAGCGTTCGGCCTGGGCCGCCACCTTTTCCATGCCGATGGTCTGGGCCAGACGCACGGTCATCAGATTGCGCGACTTCTCGATGCCGAGGCGCATGGTCGAAGGCCCGTAGAATTTCCTGGTGTAGTTGGACGGTTTCCAGCGGCCGAGGCCGGGGCCCTGATCGATGACGAAGGGGCCGTCGAGAACCAGGCTCGAGGGCGTGAAACCGGACTGCAGCGCCGATAGATACACGAAGGGCTTGAACGCCGAGCCAGGCTGGCGCATGGCCTGGGTGGCGCGGTTGAACTGGCTGTGGGCGAAACTGTAGCCGCCGCTGAAGGCGAGAACCCGGCCGGTATGGGGGTCGAGGGCGACCAGCGCACCATTGATCTTGGGGATCTGGCGCAAGGCGAAGACACCAGTTTGCGCATTGGGGGTCTCAGCAATGGTGATTTCCCCCTTGGCGGTTTGCGCCTTGGCCGCCTTTGCCTTGGGCTTGACCGGCTCGACGGCGACAACGTCACCAACCTTGAGAACGTCGTGGATGCTGCGCACCCGTGGGCCACGGCGCTGCTTCTTGATCCATTTGCGCGCCCATTTGACCTCCTTGAAGGGGATGGTGCCGAGGTTGCCATCCTCGAAACCGATTACGGCTTGCCGGTTGTCGAGCTTGAGCACCACGGCGCGCAACCACGGCTCCAGGCCCTTTGCCGGTTCAATCCGGGCCAGCCGCGCGGTCAATTCGGCGGCCGTGCTCGTCGGCTTGACTTTGAGGCGGGCGAGCGGCCCGCGCCAGCCATGACGGCGGTCGTAATTGATCAAGCCCTGGCGTAGCACCCGGTCGGCGATCTCCTGCAGCCTGGGATCGAGGGTGGTGCGCACGGAAAGTCCGCCCTGATAAAGCCGCTTCTCACCATAGCGGTCGTAGAGCTCGCGCCGCACCTCCTCGGCGAAATAATCGGCGGCGAAGAGGTGGATCTTGCGCTGGTTAGGCACCGGCAACGGCTTGGCCCGCGCCGCCAACGCTTCCAATTCGCTGATATAGCGCTCGGCCAGCATGCGGCCGATGACCCAATCGCGCCGCACCCTTGCCGCCTTGCGGGCGCGCAGCGGATGGTAATTGTTGGGCGCCTTGGGCAGGGCCGCCAGATAGGCGACTTCGGCGATATCGAGTTCGTCCAGCGATTTGTTGAAATAGTTCAACGCCGCCGTGGCAACGCCGTAGGAGCCCAGGCCGAGATAGATCTCGTTGAGATAGAGTTCGAGGATACGGTCCTTGGTGAAGGCGTGCTCGATACGGAAGGCCAGGATCGCTTCCTTGATCTTGCGCTGGATCGACACCTCGTTGCTGAGAAGGAAGTTCTTGGCCACCTGTTGGGTGATGGTGGACGCCCCGACGGGCCGGCGGTTCTGGCCATAATTGGCGAGATTGGTGATGACCGCGCGGACCACACCCAGAAAATCGACCCCGGGATGGTTGTAGAAATTCTTATCCTCGGCGGCGAGCAGGGCCTTGATCAACAGCTTGGGGATGGCGGCGACGGGCACGAAGACGCGCTTTTCGGTGGCGTATTCGGCGATCAGGCTGCCATCGCCGGCGTGGACCCGGGTCATCACCGGCGGCTCGTAGCGGGCAAGTTGCTGGTAATCGGGCAAGCCGCGGCCGTAGACGTAGAACACCCCGAGAATGCCCGCGATGCCGACCATCATCAGCACCGTCAGGGTAATCAGCAGCTTAACCAGCACTCGTGCCATGGTTACCGTTCACGGATCAGGGATACACCACCCCGGAGACCTCGCCGTTATCCCCGAAAAAGCTGAAAAAAGGCTTATATCTCTAATGTTTAATGTTGATACCCGACAAATGTGGCCGAGTTATGGCCCTTCCAATCCCTGACCAGACCCTCAGCGCGCCGCCCGCCTCTTGGCGAAAAAGCCGTCCATGGCCCGGATGATGGCAGCCGCCAGTTTGCGCCGATAGGCCGCGCTCGACAGCAGTTTTTCATCGGTGGCATTGGATAGATATCCCATCTCGACCAGCACCGATGGCACATCGGGGGCCTTGAGAACGGCAAAACCGGCGAAACGGTGGGAGTTGCGCAAGACCTTCACGGAGCCACGGAGTTCGGACAGCAACATGGTCGCGAACTGGGCGGCATAATTCATGGTTTCGCGCTGGGCCAGGTCAATCAGGATATTGGTGACTTCGGGGCTTTTGTCCGAGAAGTCCATGCCGACGATCAGGTCCACTTTGTTTTCCTTGGCCGCCAGTTCCTCCGCTTCCTTGTCGGACGCCACCTCGGAAAGGGTGTAGACCGAGGCCCCGCGAAAGCGGCGGTTCTTGATGGCATCGGCATGGAGAGAAATGAACAGTTCGGCGTTGCTGTCACGCGCCTTGGCGACACGCTGGCGCAAACGCACGAATTGGTCGCGGTGCCGGGTGAGCCGGACCCGGTAGCGTCCGCTGGCCTCGAGCTGACGCTTGAGAACAAGGGCCATGGCCAAGGTGATTTGCTTTTCACGCGCCCCATTGGCGCCGGTGGTGCCGGGATCGATGCCGCCATGGCCGGGATCGATCGCCACCACATGCCGGACCAGAGGCTTGAGCGGGAGCCGGCTCTCGGGACGCACCTTGCGGGGCGGCGGGGTTCTCCTTGCCATCCTCCGGGCAGCCTTGCCGCCGCCCTTGGCCGCCCCGAGGCTGGCAAGAAAAGCGGCACGGCTGACCTTTTCGAGGTCAAGGACGAAACGGTAGCCATGGCCACCCCGGGGCGGGATGACGAAAAACTTCTTGACCCCCGCCGGGGCGCGGAGATCGAGAACCACCCGCGATTTGCCGCCCGATTGCCGCCCTCGCCCGGCTGCCTTCGCCGGGCCGAACCGGAAGCCCGCGATCAGCCCGGCGCCCGTCTTGCCCACCCTGGCCGGTACCCGCCACTGGACGGGGGGCAACTCGATGACGACACGGTCCGGTGACGCCAGGGTGAAATAGCTGAGCGCCAGCGGTTCCGTGGCTTCGATGACGAACCGGGTCATGGTGCCGTGATCACCGACGCGCGCGGCCAAGACCTTGGGCTGGGCCGAAACCGCCGGCGCCAACAGCGCCGCCACCCCGAGACCGCCGAGTAACAAGCCAAAAACCTTGAGAACACGGCACATTTTGTAGATACGCCCCCTTTGCACCCCTATATATACCGTCAGGACCAATCAGGCATCAATCATAAATAGGGCACGAAATCTTAGGGATAAATCAGGTATGCAATCTTAGGAATCAATGTTGAAAAAGGCTTAACACGGAAACAAATCCGCCGGTTTTCACCATTTTCATGATTTTCGGAACAATGGCATTGTCGAAACCGGGGTCCATGTCTATGTTATTGGTGTGTCATCTCCTGCTGGCCAATCCTGATTGTCAGGGGCGGCGGCGTGGCGTGATTGATGATCGAGAATGACCCTACCACCGGTCATTTGGTGACCGTCACACGGTGCGCTCAAGGCGATGTGGAGATTTGTAAAGATCGCGAAGCCACCCCTGCGTTACCGGGGCTTGGCTGCCCTGAAAATCCCGGTCATGGTTGCTTTGACCAATGATCTGGACGGAGGCGCCGGTGGCTTCGCCGGATAAACATATGGCGCAGCGCCGCCCGCTTTGACGCGGGCCGTAGCTGCAGCGTCACGGAGTTAAAATATACATGGCTAAGCGCATGCTAATCGATGCGACGCACCCGGAGGAAACCCGGGAAGTCGTAGTGACCGGCAATCGACTCGAAGAATTTGATTTTGAAACCTCGACAAAGAAGCAACTCAAAGGAAACATCTACCTCGCCAAGGTCACCCGGGTAGAGCCCTCGCTTCAAGCCGCCTTCGTCGATTTCGGCGGCAACCGTCACGGTTTCCTCGCCTTCAGCGAAATCCACCCCGACTATTATCAGATCCCCATCGCCGACCGGATGGCGCTTTTGGCCGAAGAGGCCGAACACGCCAAAGATACCGAGGATGACGGCGTCATCGCCGCGGGCCCGTCCTCGTCCCCCGAAGAGGGTCCCGATGATGACAACGGTGTTGACACCGATGATGACACCGATGATGACGCCGAGGATGACGTAGGGGCAACCGGGGATGGCCCCGAGGCGGCGGACGATGACGATGGGCCAGCCCTCAAGAAAGGCGAATTCGAGGTCATCGGCGACGATGATGAGATGGAAGAATTGGAGGCGGCCGAGCGCCGCCGCGTCCGTCCCAGCAACTACAGATACAAAATTCAAGAGGTGATCAAGCGCCGCCAGATCCTGCTGGTCCAGGTGGTCAAGGAGGAACGCGGCAACAAGGGCGCCGCGCTTACCACCTATCTGTCGTTGGCGGGACGCTTTTGCGTGCACATGCCCAATACCGTGCGCGGCGGCGGCATCTCGCGCAAGATCTCCAACCCGTCGGACCGCAAACGCCTCAAGGGCGTACTCGAGACCCTCGATCTGCCGGACGGCATGGCGGTGATCCTGCGCACCGCGGCGATCGAGCGCAACAAGGCCGAAATCAAACGCGACTTCGATTACCTGGTGCGCCTGTGGGATAGCATGCGCGAGTTGACCCTGGAATCCATCGCCCCGGCCATAGTCTATGAAGAGGCCAACCTGATCAAACGGTCGATCCGCGATCTTTACACCAAGGACATCGACGAAATCCTGGTCGAAGGTGAGGAAGGCTACCGCACCGCCAAGGACTTCATGCGCTTGCTGATGCCGAGCCACGCCAGGAAGGTCAAGCACTATCGCGATGACGCGATCCCGCTGTTCCACCGCTTTCAGGTCGAGGACCAGCTCGATGCCATGCACAGCCCCGCGGTGCAATTGAAGTCGGGCGGTTCCATCGTCATCGAGGCCACCGAAGCCCTGGTAGCGATCGACGTCAACTCGGGCCGCGCCACCAAGGAACGCAACATCGAACGCACGGCGTACAAGACCAATATGGAAGCGGTCGACGAGATCGCGCGGCAATTGAAGTTGCGGGACCTGGCCGGCCTCATCGTCATCGACTTCATCGACATGATGGAATCGCGCAACCAGAAAGCCGTCGAGAAACGGCTCAAGGAAGCCATGGGCCCCGACCGGGCCCGCATTCAGATCGGCAGGATCAGCTCCTTCGGGCTGCTGGAGCTCTCTAGGCAAAGGCTGCGCCCCAGCCTGCTCGAAGTCAGCACCGAGCAATGCCCGCGCTGCGGTGGGACCGGTGTCGTCAGGTCCACAGAATCCACCGCGCTCCATGTGCTGAGAGCGATCGAGGAAGAAGGCATCCGCCGGCGCAGCGCCGAGATTTCGGTTACGGTGTCTTCCCAGGTGGCGCTCTATATCCTCAACCAAAAGCGTAGCGTGATCGCCGGGATCGAGGCGCGGTACAATTTCCGCATTCTTGTCGTCGCCGACGACAGTCTGGTGCCGCCCGAGTTCCATCTCCAACGCATTGGCCCCCGTGGCGACGCCGATCCGGCGGCGGCACGGCCCCAGCCAGTCGCGGCCGGCGGCGAAGAGGCCCCGGCTGAAACCGCGCAAGACGCCGATACCGCCGACACCCCAGCCGAAGCTGATACCGAAACCACCGGAAGACGCCGGCGCCGCACCCGGCGGCGGCGCAGGCCGCGCCCGGATGAGGACCGCACGGCCACCCCCGCCACCGCGGACACAGCCGCCAATGGCGAGGACACCGCCGCCGAGGACACCGCCGCCGAGGTTGCCGCCACGGAGGATCAGGAGACCAAGGAAGTTGGAGAGGGCCAGGAGGCCACCACCCGTCCCCGCCGGCGCCGCGGCAAGCGCGGTGGCCGGCGCCGGAGTGGCCGCGGCCGCGCCGCCGCCGAGGCGGAAACCACCGCGAATGGGGCGGATGCCCCGGCGGCCACGGATGACCAACCCGTGGCCTCGGAGACGACCGAAGCCACTCAGCCGGCGATCGCATCCGATGGAAAAGACGCGGACACAAAACCCGAACCCCGGCCAAGGCGCCGCCGGAGGACGGCGAAGTCTCCCAAGCCTGCCGAGGCCGAGCCCGCAACCGGCACGGACGGCCCCGCAACCGATGCGGACGAACCGTCTCCGGCCAAGGACAGGCCCACCAGCGAACCTGAACCCATGGCGGCATCTTCTCCGCAGTGGTCGACACCGATCGCGGCCAGCAATGCCGCCACCAACGGTGAGGATGCCGGCGAGCCCGCTTCCTCCCCCGTGGCGGATACTGGCAAAGCCGCAGAGACCAAATCCCCTGAGACCAAACTCGGGGAACAATCGACCCGCCGCGGCTGGTGGCAACGGCTAACGGATACGGATTAGCCCCTCTAAGGCCCGGCCCGGTTTACATCTTTCGCCGCCATGCCATCAGCCGGGCCATCGCTGCTTCCATGTCCGCCGTCGATCCCGCATAGGAAAAACGCAGATAGCGCCCGCCCCGTTCGGGATCGAAATCGATCCCCGGCGTCGTCGCCACCCCGGTTTCCGCCAGCATGCGCCGGCACAGTTCTTCGCTGTTGGCGGCAAGACCGGTGACATCGGCATAAAGATAAAACGCGCCGTCGGCGGGGGCGAGACGCTCGAACCCGGCCTTGGGCAGGTGTTCGAGCAAAAGCGCGCGATTGCGTTCATAGCGGGCGACGTTGGCGTCCAGTTCGTCCCGGCAATCGAACACGGCGATGGCGGCGAGCTGCGACAGCGTCGGCGGCGAGATGAACAGGTTCTGGGTCAGGCACTCGACCGCCCGCGCCAAGGCCGAAGGCACCACCATCCATCCCAGGCGCCAGCCGGTCATGGAAAAATACTTGGAAAAGCTGTTGATGACGATGGCGTCATTGTTGATGGCGAGCATGGTCGCCGCGCGGCGCCCATAGGTGATGCCATGATAGATCTCGTCGGAAATCAGGCGAATGCCGTGGGCTTGGCAATGGCCGGATAGTGTTTCCAGTTGGGCCCCATCCAACATGGTACCGGCCGGGTTCGACGGGCTGGCGATGATGAGCCCGTCAAGCGGGCCATCGGCGCCGCGCAGCAGATCCACCGTGGGCTGAAAGCGCGTCCCGGCGTCGGCGGCGAGGGTGACCGCGGTGATATCCAGGGCCTTGAGAATATTGCGGTAGGCGGGGTAGCTGGGATTGGCAAGGGCGACCCTGTCGCCGGGATCGAAGGCGGCGAGGAAACTGAGAAGAAAGGCCCCCGACGAGCCGGTGGTGACCACCACCCGTTCCATGGCCACATCGATGCCGTAATATTCCTGGTAATGCCGGGCGATGCGGCGGCGCAGATCGGGCAGCCCGAGGGCCTCGGTATAGCCAAGCCGGTCGGACTCGAGAGCCGCCTTCGCCGCGGCCAGGACGCCCGCGGGCGCGCCGGTACCGGGCTGGCCGACCTCGAGATGGAAGACGTCATCGCCGGCGGCAGCGCGGGCATTGGCGGCCTCCATCACCTCCATGACGATGAATGGGGAAATCTTTCCGCGTCCTGCGGCCTTCAGCACCATGCCCCTATCGCCCCCGGAGCCATCATTCGCGCTGAGAAAGGCCGGCGCCGCGGGGATCGGCACGGACGTAACATATGCTCTTTGGCGTTTCGAACCCCTGGGGGCAATAGAAGGCATTGACCCGTCCCAGGGCGGGCACTTCGGCGGTCACGTGCCCCCGCCGCGTGAGCTCGCGGAGGGTTTCCGGGCGTTCACCACGCTCAAACAACACCTTATCCGGGTTGCCCGCATGGTGCAGGCGGCGCGAGAACATGGCATCGCGCAAGGATTTCTTTTGCACCAGGCTTTGCAGCGCCACATGGATCAGCGAGGTCGGGGCGGCCGCGCCACCTGAAGCCGCGCCGAGGAAAAACAGATCGAAAACATTCTGGTTGAGTACCAGCATCGGGCTCATCTCCGGGGCGCCCCAGCTTTGGGGGGTGAGTGGGGCTGCGAGGAAGATACCGGTGCCCGGCACCACCCGGCCGGTACCGAAAAGACTGTTCAGGGAGAATGAGCATGAGACCCCCGAACCATCCTTGTCGGCGACAACGAAACTGGTTGCGGCGTCGGCATCCTGGTAAGCGGCCGGCGCCGGGTTGAGGCTTGCCGCCGGGGTGTGGCGATCGTCGTCATAGCCCGCCATCATCCGGCGCACGCGGGAACGCGACACCATGTCCGCAAGCGTCTCCCGCCCCCCGGCCCAGCGGCCGCGGTCAGCATAGGCCCGCATCGCGGCCTCGGCGAACACATGGCCCCGTTCGTCCCTGTCGGCGCTGCGATAGAAACCGCGCGCCACCAGCACGGCCCATAACTGCGCCGCCGTCACGCCGGACGCCGTCGGCGGGAAGTGGGCCGTCAAATTGCCAAAGGACACCGGAACGGTGGTACGCCATCTTGGCGAAAACCGGCGTAGGCGCTTCGCGGTCAACGACCCCCCGGCTTGGCGCACGGATTTGACGAAACGGCGCGCGAAACGCCCGGCATAGAAATCCCCGGGGGCGCGGCGCATCATGCTCAACACCGCGGCGAGATCGAGCTGATCGATGACCTCACCTTCCTTGACCAGGCCGCCCTTACCGCCGGTGAAAATCCTCCGGCTGGCGCTGTCGCGAAACCATTGCCCGGAACCGATATCCCGCACCAGCGCCCGCGACACCGGATTGCCGAACCGTGCGAGTTTCTCCGCCGCAGAGACCAATTGTTCCCAACGCAGATTGCCGTATTTGGCGTGAAGGGCGAACATCCCCCGGGCATTCCCCGGAACCGGGCTCTCAGGCGCCCCACCGGGACCCGGACCCGCCGCGGCGCCGGTGAAATCAAGGGCCTCGACCTTTTTGGCAGCCCGGTCGAACACCAAACAGACGCCGCCGCCGCCGAGACTGGCCGAGGACGGCAATGTGACCGACAGCGTAAAGTAAAGCACAACCGCGGCATCCACCGCATTGCCCCCGGCGGAAAGCGTGTTTCGCGCCAGCAGCGCGGCACGGGGCTCGTCTGCGGCGACCCCGCCGAGGAACCCCTGCACATGGCCCAACGTCCCTTCCGGCACGCTGGGGCCCCAAGAACAACCGACAATGAGGGCGGCAACCAGCACCACTGCGGATTGACGCCATCGGCTGGCAAGCCTACCTTTTGGGAAATGGAACCGGACCCTGAACGTGTTTAAACTCATCAAATTCTCGGCAATCTTTCTGTTGCTGCTCGCCTTCATGGCGACACCCTTGGCGCCGGCATATGCCCAAAAGAAACTGCTTATCCGCGACGCAGAAATTGAAAATACCATCCGCGCCTATGGGGCGCCACTGTTTGAGGCCGCCGGGCTCAATCCCCGCGATATCAGGATCTTCCTCATCAAGGACGATGAATTGAACGCCTTCGTCGCCGGTGGCCAGAACCTGTTCCTGCATACCGGGCTACTGGTCAAGAGCGCCAACCCCGAGCAACTCATCGGCGTCATCGCCCACGAAACCGGCCATATCGCCGGCGGACATCTCCAACGCCTGAGCAAGCGGCTGCGCGGCGCATCGAACATGTCCCTGGTCACCTCCATAGTCGGCGCCGCGGCGACAATCCTGACCGGGCGTGCCGAGGCCGGCCTCGCGGTCCTGGCCGCCGGCGCCCAGATCAACACCCAAAACCTGTTGCGATTCAGCCGCACCCAGGAATCGGCGGCGGACCAGGCGGGGTTGAACCTTCTGGAGCGCACCGGCCAGTCGGCCCGGGGCATGGTGGAATTTCTCTCGATCCTCGAGGGTCAGGAACTGCTGACCACCAACCTCCAGTCCCCTTATGTGCGCACCCATCCGATTACCCGGGACCGCATCAACAACGTCCGCAATTTTCTTGCCAAATCGCGTTATGCCAACAAACCATCATCGCCGGAATTCGTCCGCATGCACCGGCGCATGCGTGGCAAACTGCGTGGCTTCCTGATGCCACCGGCGAACGCTCTCAGGGCATATGAGGACGACAAGTCCAGCGTCGAATCGCGCTATGCCCGGTCCATTGCCTATTACCGGATTCCCGAGCTCGGGAAATCCTTGGCCCTGATCGACGGGCTGATCGCAGAGTTTCCCGAAGATCCCTATTTCCACGAGCTCAAGGGCCAAATCCTGTTCGAAAACGAACGCGGCGCCGAGGCGCTCGGGTCCTATGCCAAGTCGGTGAAACTTCTGCCGAATTCGGCGCTGCTGCGATACGAGTACGCCTACGCCCTGATTGAGCGCAACGACCCGGCTTTGATCCCCCAGGCCCTTGACCAAGCCCGTCACGCAACACGGCTGGACCGCGAATTCATTTCCGGCTGGCAAGCGCTCTCCATTGCCTATGGCCGCAAGGGCGATTTCGGCAACAGCACCCTGGCCATGGCGGAGATCGCGATGCTGCGCCGGCGCCGCGGTGAAGCACGGCGCCTTGCCACCCGAGCGGCGAAGAAATTGAAACCCAACTCGGCCGCATGGCTCCGGGCCGAGGACATCAAACAGGCCACGGCGAAGAAAAAATAGATCAAATGACGTCTCGCCTCATTGGGCGTCGGGCTGGTTCTCGGGCTGGGCCCGGTCGAAGGCGTCGAGCGCCATGCAGGTGTCGAAGATCCGCATCACCGTGGGATAGCCATCAAGCTCGGTGTCGAAACGCCGGGCATTGAAGATCTGGGGCACCAGACAGATATCCGCCAGGGTGGGACTGTCGCCATGGCAGAATTCCCCCGTCATGGCATCGCCGGCCATCATGTCCTCCATGGCGCCGAGGCCGAGGGCAATCCAGTGCCGGTACCACACCGCACGGTCCTCCTCACCGACCTCGAGTTCCTTGGTCAGATATTTGAGGACACGCAAATTGTCGAGGGGATGGATATCGCAGGCAATGATCTGGGCCAGGGCACGGACCCGGGCGCGGCCCTTCGCCGCCGCCGGCAGGAACGGTGGCGACGGGTGGCTTTCGTCGAGATATTCCAGGATGGCCAGGGACTGGGTCAGCAAGTGTTCGCCATCGGCCAGCACCGGCACCAGGCGTTGGGGATTCACCGCCGCGAACTGGTCCGAGTACTGTTCACCGCCATCCCGCAAAAGGTGAATGGGCTCAAGGTCGTAAGCGATGTTCTTGAGATTGAGTCCAATCCGGACGCGAAAGCTCGCCGAAGACCGGAAATATCCGTAAAGCTTCATGGATATCACCCCCCGCCGCTGCGGTCACACCACGAACCGCGCACCTTCATATCAGGCCGGCCAACGGCGATGACGGATCGGCGTAGAGTTTCTTCGGCATGCGGCCGGCCAGGTAGGCAAGCCGGCCCGATTCCACCGCCAGCTTCATGGCCCTAGCCATGGCGATCGGGTCCTGGGCCGCGGCAATCGCGGTGTTCATCAACACTCCGTCGCAGCCGAGTTCCATGGCCACTGCGGCATCGGACGCGGTGCCGACACCGGCGTCGACCAACACAGGAACCGCGGTCTGCTCGACGATAAGGCGGATATTGACTGGGTTCTGGATTCCCAGGCCCGAGCCGATGGGCGCCGCCAGCGGCATGATGGCGACGCAACCCATATCCTCGAGGCGCTTGGCCTGGATCGGGTCATCGGTGCAATAGACCATGACCTTGAAATCTTCCTTGATCAGAAGTTCCGCCGCCTCGAGGGTCTCGGGCATGCTGGGATAGAGGGTCTTTTCATCGCCGAGGACCTCGAGCTTGACCAGGTTCCATCCCCCCGCATCCCGCGCCAGCCGCAAGGTCCGCACCGCATCGTTGGCGGTAAAGCATCCGGCGGTGTTGGGCAGATAGGTATATTTCTTGGGATCAACGAAATCCACCAGCATGGGCTCGGAGGGGTTGGAGACGTTGACGCGGCGTATCGCCACGGTGACGATTTCCGCACCCGAAGCCTCGATGGCCCGGGCGGTCTCTTCGAAATCCTTGTATTTGCCGGTGCCAACCAACAGCCGCGATTTGTAACGCACCCCGGCGATGTCCCAATCGTCGTTCATGGGCACAGGATCGGGGCCGGCGACGTCATGGGCGCCACCACCGATGAAATGGACGATTTCGATGCGGTCGCCGTCATCCACATCGGTGGCACAGTAATTCGAACGTGGGACGATCTCGAGGTTAAGCTCGACCGCGACCCTGCGCCGGTCGACGCCCAGGGAATCAAGAACCGACCCCACGGTCTGTGGTAGTGCGAAGCTGCGTGCTTCGCCATTGATTGTAACGTTCATGGCAAACCTTCACTGACTCAGGAGCGGCCGAGTATGAAGGGCCAAGGCACGGCTTTCAACCGCAGAAAATATAGGCGGATATGGACGGGACGCCCGTCGCCGGTGCGCCATTGGCGGGCCGCCAATCGTGGCCCCGGCGCGCTAAGACGAGACAAGAACAGTTTGTATTAGGGTGAGTACTAGGGTCCGGACCCTGGGGCTGTACTCATAGAGGAATATGATCCCTGGGCCGCCAGCGCCGCAACCCTTTATGGACACACCCTACATGGAAAAATAATGCAGGGTGACCATGACTCCGGCCCCGAGCAACATCAGAGCGCCAAAGCCGAAAAAAATCAGCAGGAACTGAGACAGGATGGTCCGGCTTGGCCCGGTATCGACGTGCCCTGCCGCCGCCTGGGCCAACTCGGCCGCAAGCTGTGCCGCCCGCTTGGGCCTGGGCCGGTCCGGGGTACGGTTTGCCCGGTCGATGGCGGTGCCGCGGTAGATGGTGCGGGTGCTGCCCTTCTCGGTGGCCTCGTCTAAGGTTTCTTCGATCACGCGAACCGCCGAGTAGCGGTTGCTGTGCTCGATGCGGTGGCCCTCCTGGAGCGCGAGATCGCGGTCATCGAAGATCGAATCGATCTTCCATTCTCCATCCCGCAGGGTATGTATTTCATAGATGACTAGCATGGTGATCCAGGGGCTTAGGCCATGGGACCCAAAGGTTAGGAAGATTCCTTTATCTTGAAACTGACACCACCGAAAACATGGTCGAGAGTCTCGCCATCGCTGCTCAGGGGCAACAGGATGCTGCGGAACAGGATGTCCGCCCCTTCCTCGTCCACGAATTTCCCGCCATAGGTGATGGGGATCTTCCTGGCAACGACTTCCTCGAAATAATTGGTGGAATTGGCCAACAACAGATTGCCGCTTGCCATCTCGGACACCGTCCGGCCGACCAATTCCTCGCCATTGGCGCCGTTATGAATTTCGCCGACGTAAGTGAATACGGGACCGTTTCCACCATCGGCCAACTTCAACAGGAAACAGTATCCCCACATCTGGGAGATGGATGCCGAATCGATGTCCTCATGGGTGGGAAAATCGCGGTCCCCACACAAATTCCGCCAATATTCCAGCAACTGGAGGACCAGCCTGCGTTCGCTGAGGTTGGGGCTATCTGCCATTGGGTCCACACTCCGGGCACAATTCTACCGATCCATGTCTACCAATCCATGATTTAGTGCACTTAACTGGTTAATCGCGGGTAAAAAACTGGTTAATCACAGGTAAAGATTTCACTGAAAACCAGGTATCGGGTCGCCTCTTTCCGGCTCAAAAGGGGGGGAATGCGCCTTTACAGGGCACCAACAGCGCGATTGCACCCGTTCCCCCCATGCTATAAACCTCTCTCCGATGCCATCGGAGGGTGCCTACGGAGTGCCCTCGTGGACCCCATATGGGGAGGATAGTCGACTGACAATGGGTTCCGCGATTCTGGTC
>JAZFWG010000243.1:0-9850 GCA_036448135.1 Alphaproteobacteria bacterium | reverse complement strand
TCTCCTCGAGCTCGGGGCCACGGAAGGCGATCTTCTTGCCATGGATTTCGTCCGGGAAGGACAGGAAGCGTTTGTCCTGGAGGTCCTTATGCACCGGCGGCGACCCGTTGGCGAGGAACTGCGAGATCTGCCCTTCCTTGCTGAGGAACCAGTTGGAGAACATCATCGCCGCATTGCCGTTGGGACTGCCCCTCAGCATCCCCATCGCCGAAACCGAGAGCGGGATCGGCTCGGGACAATGCCAGCCGATCGGCGCCCCCTTGGCCACATATTGTTTGGTGCGGTAGGCCGCCGACGGAATCGCAGCATCAAACTCACCGGCGATGACCAGGGAAATCAGCGCGTTGGTGCCTTCCTTGCGGAATTGCGGCTTCACCTCCGTGAGCAGTTTGCGCATGTAATCCTTGGCCCAATCGGCTCCCTTGGCGCCCCACAGCATCTGCAGCCACAATTGCGGGCGATTGGCGACACCGAGCTTCTTGTTGCGCCAGCGCCGGTTGGTGAGGATATCTTCCCAGGTTTTCGGCAATTCGGACTTTTTCACCAGCTTGGTGTTGTAGGCCATGCACCAGTAACGGAAGCGCGAGCCGATCCACAACCCGTCGGGCGCCTGAACCTCCTTGGGCAAATTGGAGAAATTGGGCAGCACCCGCAAATCCTCCAGGGCCTTGGCGTCCTTGAATTGGAAAATGACGGAATTGATGCCGGTCAGAAGATCGGCAATATAACGCCCCTCCTTGAACGCGATCAGGGGCTTGATGACCCGGGCGTTGAAACTGGCGCGCGAGTGGGAAATGCGGATATAGGGATAGCGCTCCTTGAAGGGTTTTGAGAGGACGCGGAACTGCTTGGGGTCCCAGGACGATATGATCTTGACCACGCCCTCTTTTTTGGCGCCCTTGACCCAGTCGGCGGGCATGCGCAGTTCGCGGTCGAGACCCTTGAGGATATCGGGGGTGAGATTGAGTTTTTTCAGAATATTCTGGGTCGATTTCGGCAGTTCGGCGGCCCCGGCGGGCAACGCCATCACCGCCACAATACCGAGGCTAACAAGCAAACGCGGAATGTACGATCTTGTGGTTGACATGATGGCCTCCCTGAATGGCTGTCAATAATCCACGAAGTGTTGTCCATAAAATTTCTATTACGGCGCCGTCATCCTCCCGCCACCGCCAGTTCATGGGGTCTCTTGCCCAGCCGGCGGCCGCCCTTGGCGGTGATGACAATGGTATCGCCCCAGGTGCAGATCGAGCTGTGATCCGCGGTTTCCGCCGACGGCTTGAAGATGAACACCATGTTCTCCTCCAACGCCACCGCCAAATGTTCCGGCTCCCGCGCATGGCCGGTGACGATGGGACCGTCATCGCCGGCGCCGCGGCCATGCATGGTCAGTTTGGGTCGGGCGCCGGCGGCGGGGCCGGATTTCGGCGCCGATTTCTTGCCGGTGGTCTCGACCTCATCGATGATCTCCTTGACCGTGACGCCGGGCTTGAGTAGCTCGATCACGTTGTTGAAGATGTCGCGTTGGACCTTGAAAAGTTCCTGATGCACCGGATTGGCGACCTCGACGAACACCGGCTGGACCCCTTGCGAGCGGTAGCCGCACCAGTTGGCCTCGAGCTCGTTGATGATCAGATCGCCGCGCTCGAGATAGCGCATGGACGGCCGGGTCAGGGTGCGCACCGGGTTCTTGCCCGACACCCAGTTGCAATGGACCGGGATCTCGGAACCGTTCTTCATCATGGCGTAGTGGGCCGCCGCCCACACATCCCAGTCCCTGACCCCGGGGCGGGCCGTGTCGATCTTGGCCTGGATGCCACACTCGACGATCTCCATGGACTTGGTGAGGACACGGACCTCCTCATCGCTTTTGACATAGCGGACCCGGGTCAGGATCGGGGTGGCGTCCACCAGTTCGGCGTCGGGGAAAGCCTCGCGGATCTGCTTCCAGAAGCCGTACATGATGGTGCCTTCCGGCGTGCGGGTGCCACCGACCTCGCCGAGGCCGGTGATGCCGATGCGGCCGCGCTCGAGGTTGAGTTCCTTGAGCCGTTCGACGGCGACACGGCCATAGTTGCGCCGCGCCTCACGCACATCGGTGGTCCAGTCCTGGACCGTGGGCCAGCGCGCCGCCGCCGAGGTGGCGATGGCGGTGACGTCGCCTTCCAATGGGAACACCGCGGCGATATCGGCGTCGCCGCCGCCGCCGCAATGGGTCAGATAGCGGGTGTTGGCCTGGAAGTCGGTCGAATGGCCGGTGTTCTGCGGGGTGACGATGACGTCGAGATTGTCTTCCGCCATCAAGGCGCGCACCGCCTTCCAGCGGCGGTCGCGTTCGGCGATTGAAAAGCGGGGATATTCGTAGAGTTCGGTCATTGTTTTTATTTCCAAACCTAATCGGGGGTGCAGAGTTCGAGGAAATTGCCGCCGGGATCCTTGAAATAGAGCGAGCGGCCGACCGGCGCCGATGACGGATGGCGTACTGGCCCGTCATGGGGAATTTGGTGCTGTTCGAGCGTAAGGGCGGCCGCATCGAGGCCCTGGGCCGTGGTGGTGAAGGCCACCCGGGGCGTTCCCACCATCAGTTCTTCCAGGGGTTCCTGGAAATGCTGGTTGGCGAGGAAGACGGCGAGGGTCGCCCGGCCGAAGCCAAGGAAGATCTGCATATTGGCGCGGGGCACGGTCTTGCGGTCGACCATGACGGTGTAGCGCTTGTCCAAGCGCCGGGTTCCAGGCGCCATGTCCTCCTTGCCCTCGGCCCAGTCCCGGGCGCGGACATAATCCGCGGTGCTCCAGCCCATGCGGTGTTCCACACGCACTCCGAGGACGCCGGTATAGAACTCCTCGGCCCACAGGATGTCGGCAACCTGGACGCCGGCGTGATCGATGCCGGTCACCGTCCCGGCCGCGCCGGCGGCATCGACCAGCTGGATGCGGTTGCCGTCGGGGTCGAAAAAATAGAAATTGTCCGCCTCTTCCGCCGGGCGGTCCTCAAAGTAGCGATGGACCTCGACCCCGGCGTCGGTAAGCTTGCCCGCGATCCGGTCCTTGAACCCGGCGCCGACGCGCAAGGCCAAGTGCACCCCGGTATCGGTAAGATCGGGGCGGTTGGCGTTTTGCGCCAGGATCAGGCTTTGCCCCGAAGGCGCGCGGAACACCAGGTGATGGCCGCAATCGGGCCAGATATCGCTGCCAATGGATTTAAGCCCGAGGACATCACGCCAGAACGGCCCGGCCCGGTCAAGGTCGGTGACCTCGACCGCAAGATGGCTGATATCGTCGATGATAAGATCGCCCAAGGTGCGCGCTTCAACCATGATCTCGGCCATGTTTGGGCTCAGTCCACGTTGAGCGCAATGGTCTCGGCGTATTTCACGTCCTCGTCCCGGCGCCATAGAATCTCGAAGAAATTGCCGCTGGGATCCTTGAAATAGACCGACTGGCCGAACGGTCCTGCCTCGGGGTGATCGACCGGGCCCTCGAACGCGACGTTGAATTTCTTGAGGCGATCCAGGGTGTCGTCGAACCGCGCCTTTGATACGGTGAAGGCGTGACGGAAGCCGTGGGCGCCGCGCAGCTGGTCGTCCGGCGGCATCGGCATGAAATCGCCGACCAGGGCGAGGGCGAACAGGTAATCCCCGAGCACGATGGATTTGTGCACCGAGCGGCCCTTCAAGGTGTCCTCGGTCTTGAAATTGACGCTGCTATGGGCCTCCGCGCCGAGGACATCGATATAGAACCGCTCGGCCTCCTCGAGGTCGTGGACGCAGATCCCGCTGTGGGAAAGACTTTCGACGTCTGCCATCTGATCTATCTCCTATTCGCCACTTCCGCCTACTCCGCAGCCGCGCCGACATCACAGGGCGCCACCTGGCCGGGATCGTAGCTGTCGCGTTCCAGCACCTTGTCGGGCTCGACGATGATGGTGCCGTCCCGGGTGATGGTCACCGGATGCAGGCGCAGGGGCTTGAGGCCGCGGCGATCGCGGATCGGCTCGCCCTTGCGGTTGAATATCGCCCCATGCATCGGGCAGTAGAAGTTCCAGTGCTCCTTCTGCCAGGTCAGAAGCCCGTTCATATGGGTGCACCAGCGCGACAGCGCCAGGAACCCGTCCTCCAACCGGACCAGGAAGAACTTGCCATTGACGAACGGCTTGACCGATCCCACGGCGAAATCCTCGACCTTGCCGCATTCGATCTTGCCGACATTCTCGGTGAAGATCTCGGAGGATTCCGGCCCATAGGCCTGGATCTGGTAGCGGTGGCCATCGGGGTCGAAGATATCGATATTGTTCTCGCCCTTGGCACGGAACTGGGCCCGGCTGTCGGAAATGTCATAGCCCATGGATTCCATGCGCTGCTTGGCGCGCTCGAACTGCTCGATGGTCAGAAGCCAGGCATGGTGGATGGTGTTGGAGTTGGGTCGGAAGGGCTCCACCTCCGGCACCTGGACCAGCAAAAGCCGTTGCCGCGTGTTCATGGCGAGCAGGGAATTGGGCCCCTCCTCGGCCACCAGGCCGCGGCCGACGAGGTCGAGGCCCAGGACGTCGCAGTAGAACTTCTCCGACCTGTCCAGATCGGTGACCTGGACCACCATATGGCTGAAACCGTCAACCGCCGCCATGGTTTCTCCCTCCGGAATGGCTTCGTCGCCGAATCATCAGTGCATCAATTATAACAATACCACCGCCAAAGGGCCATGTTGACCCGGATGGGGGAAAAATTTGTCCCGTCCGGGTCTTATGGTTAATCGGCCCGCTTCAGAGGTCCCGCGCCATGGGCTATTATTTACACGAGAACTTCCTGGCCTCCTCCTTATTGCCGGGATAGGTCACCATGCAGGTCATGCCGACCTTGATGTTGGAGCGGTCGTTGTCCTGGCCGTTGATCAGGACCTGGGTACGCGAGCCCGAGACCTTCACGGTGTGGGTCTTGCCCCCGACCTTGAAGCTGATGCGGCGGCCCTTGCGCTTGGTTTTGGTGATCTTGACCTTGACGGTCTTGTAGCTGATCCCCAGGCCTCTCTGCCAAGCCGGATCCCAGACCTTGAACACCTTGACCATGGTCCGTTCCATCAGTTCCGGGCTGCGGAAGGCGATCTTCTTGCCCAGAATTTGGTCGGGGAAGGCAAGGAAATTCTGGGTCTGTAGCTCCCTGTGGACCGGCGGCGCCTTGTTGGCGGCGTATTGGGCGATCTGGCCTTCCTTCGACATGAACCAGTCGACGAACAAAAGCGAGGCGTTCATGTGGGGATTGCCCCGCATCACCGCCAATTCCGAAACCGCCAACGGCACCGGTTCGGGACAGTGCCATCCTATCGGGGCACCCTTGTCGACCATCTGGATGACGCGGTAGGCCGCCGACGGCAACGCGATCTCGAACTCGCCGGCGATGGCGAGCCCGATCATGGCGTTCATGCCCTCCTTGCGAAGCTGGGGTTTGGTCACCGCGAACATCTTGTTGATGTAGTTCCCGCCCCATTCGGAGCCTTTTATGCCCCACAGCATCACCAGCCACAGATTGGGCCGATTGCCGAGACCGATCTTCTGGTTGTGCCAGCGCGGATCGTCGACCAGCGCGTCCCAGGTCTTCGGCAATTCAGACTTTTTCACCAGTTTGGTGTTGTAGGACAGGCACCAGTAACGCAGACGCTGGCCGACCCAGAGACCTTCGGGATGCTTCATGCCGTCGGGCACGTTGCCCCAATTGGGCAGCACGCGCAGATCCACGATGGCGTTGAGTTCCTTGAACAGGGGGAACTGGGCGCCGATGCCGGAAATGACGTCGGTCAGGTACCGGCCCGCCCGGAACGCCATCAAGGGCTTGTTGACCCGGTCCATGCGGGTCGCCCGGTTGTAGGTGATTTTGACGAAGGGGTAGCGCTCAACGAACGGCGCCGCCATTTTGCGGAATTGATCCGGGTCCCAGGTGCCGCCGATCTTGACCCTGCCTTCCTTCTTGGCGCCATCAATCCACGCCTTGGGCGGGTTCATCTCCTTGTCCAGACCCTTGAGGATGCTGGCGTCGAGCTTCAGCTTGGCGAGGATCTTCTTGGTCGCCTCGGGCAGTTCCGCCGCTTGTGGCGCCGCCGGCGCCATCACCACCGCCGCGGCGACGGCAACGGCAAGACTTGCGGCCAGTTTGTTCAGTTTCATGATTGTCTCCCTGTCATCTGATTTGTTGTCTCATCGGATATGTTGTCTCATCGGATTTGTTGTTGCCATGGTCATAACATCAATCTCCAGCCACCGCCAGATCATGCACGCGGGTGCCCAGGCGCCGGGCGCCGGTGGCGGTGACCACCACGGTGTCGCCCCAGGTACAAAGCGAGGCGCCGTCGGCGGTGCCGGCCGAGGGCTTGAAGATGAAGGTCATGCGTTCCTTGATCGGCATCTCGAGCTGCTTGGGATCGCGCGCGGTCGAGGTGATGATGGGACCGTCATCGCCGGCGCCCTTGCCGTGCATGGTGAGCTTGGCCTTGGCCCCCGCCGCCGGGCCGGAGCGCGGCGCCGATTCCGCGCAGACCCGTTCGCTCAAGGCCGAAAGCTCCTTGAGGTTGGTGCCGGGTTTGATGTTGTCCAGCACATGGTTGAAGACGTCGCGCTGGACCTTGATGAGTTCCAAGTGGACCGGGTCCGCCACCTCGACGAACACCGGCTGCACCCCTTGGGCCTGATAGCCGATCCAGCAGGCCTCGAGCTCGTTGATGATGAGATCGCCGCGCTCGAGGATGCGGTGTGTGGGTCGGGTCAGGGTGCGCACCGGATTCTTGCCGGATATCCAGTTGCAGTGGATCGGCGCCTCGGAGCCGTTGCGCAGCAGGCCATATTGGGCGGCGGCCCAGACCTCCCAGTCCGAGACCCCGGGCCGGGCCGCCGCGATCTCGGCCTCATAGCCGGCCTCGATGATCTCCACCGCCTTGGTCAGGCATGCGATCTCCTCATCGCTCTTGATATCGCGGACCGCGGCCACGATGGCGGTGGCGTCCACCAGTTCCGCATTGGGGAAGGCCTCGCGGATCTGTTTCCAGGTGCCATGGAGGATCAGCCCTTCCGGCGACCGGGTGCCGCCGATCTCGCCGAGGCCGGTGATGCCGATGCGGCCACGCTCGACGCCGAGTTCGCTCAAGCGCTCGACGATGACGCGGCCATAGTTGCGCCGGGCTTCGCGCACATCGGTGGTCCAGTCCTGAACCGTGGGCCAGCGCGGCGCCGCCGAGGTGGCGATGGCGGTGACATCGCCTTCCAGCGGGAACACCGCGGCGATATCGGCGTCGCCGCCGCCGCCGCAATGGGTGAGGTAACGGCTGTCGGCCTGGAAATCCATGCTGTGGCCGGTGTTCTGCGGCGTGACGATGACGTCAACCCCGGCTTCCGCCATCAATGCCCGCACCGCTTTCCAGCGGCGGTCACGCTCGGCGAGCGAAAACCGCGGATAGGGATGAAGCCCACGCGGGGCGCCATTATCGATCTTGATCTCAGTGGCCATGGGTGAGTTCGAGAAAATTGCCGCAGGGATCCTTGAAATAGAGCGACCGGGCCACCGGCGCGCCGGCGTCGTGGCTTACCGGCCCATGGAACCGCCGGCCCCGGTCCTCCAGCAGCCGCGCCGCGGCATCGAGGCCCGCTTCGTCGGCCTCAAAAGCGATGCGCGGCGTGCCAACCAAAATTTCCTCGGGGGGTTCCTGGTCGAAGCGGTTGGCGAGGAAGACGCCGAGGACCGATTGGCCGAATATGACGAAAAAATGGCTGTTGGGACGCGCCACCCTGCGTCCGTCGGACGGCTTGCGCCCGGGAATGTCGCGGTAGCGTTCGTCCCAGCGCCGCGTGCCCGGCGCCATGTCCTCCTTGCCCTCGGCCCACAGTTGGGCGCGGACATAATCAGCGGTGTTCCAGCCGAGCCGGAATTCCACCTCAAGGCCGAGAACATCCACATAGAAATCCTCTTCCCATTCCAAATCCGTCGCCATCACCGCGGCATGGTCGATGCCCCGGACCACCCCCGCTTTGCCATGGCCACCATCGGCGACCAGCTGGATACGGTTGCCGTCGGGATCATGGACATAGAGATTGTCCCCCTCCTCGGCGGGGCGGTCCTCCTTGTAGGTGAAAATCTCGACCCCGGCGCCTTTAAGCCTGGAACAGATGGCGGCGATGTCGGTGGCGCCGGCGCGATAGGCCTGGTGGACCCCGCTGTCGGGAAAGGCGCGGGGCGCCTTGGTCTCGGCGAGAATCAGGCTTTGCCCGCTGGCGGCACCAAAGACGAGATGGCGCGACGTGCAATCGGGCCAGCCCTCCGCGGCGCCGGTGAAACCCAACAGATCACCATAAAACTCTTGTGCGCGCTCGAGATCGGCGACCTCGACGACGATGTGGCTGATGTGCTTGGCCACTAGCTCCGTCATGGAACCCCTAGCCCTTCTTGGCCGAGCCGTGGCCCATGCCAAGGACTTCGTTGTAGTGCTCATTCTCGTCGCGGCGCCAAAGCACCTCGAGGAAATTGCCGCTGGGGTCCTTGAAATAGATCGATTGGCCGAAGGGCCCGGCCTCGGGATGGTCCACCGGCCCCTCGAAGGCGACTTCATTGTCCGCCAACGCCGCCATGACGGTGCTGAAACGGTCCCTGGGCACGGCAAAGCCATGACGGGTGCGGTTGGCGCCGTGCAGTTGGCCGGCGGGCGGCAGGTCCATGAAATCCTCGGTCAGCATGATGGCGAAAAGATAATCCTCCAACTGCAGCGAGGTGTGGACCGAACGGCCCTTGAGGGCGTCCTGAGTCTTGAAATTGACCCGGCTGTAGACCTCGGCGCCAAGGATCTTGCAATAGAAATCCTCCGCCTGCTTGAGATCGTGGACGCAGATGCCGCTGTGGGACAGGCTCTCGACTTCGGCCATGGGTGATCTCCTTTAACCGACCCGTTCCAGATCATCGAAGCCATTGGCGGCGCCGCTTATTGCGGGGACCGCCTGGCGCGGCTCGAAACAGTCGCGCGCGAAGACTTGGTCGGTGTCGACGATGACGGCGCCGTCCGCGGCAATGGTGACGGGATGAAGGCGCAGGGGCTTGCAGCCCATATTGCCGATATATTCGCCCCGGCGGTCGAATTTGGCGCCGTGGAAGGGGCAGTAGAAGTGCCAGTTTTCCTGCTGCCACATCACCTGGCCGTTGAGATGGGTGCACCAGCGCGACAGCGCCAGGAACCCGTCCTCGCTCCGCACCAGGAAGAACCGGGCCTTGGTGAACCGGGTGACCGAGCCGATGACGAAATCATCCACCTGTCCACAATCGACCTTGCCTTCGCCGGACTTGAAAATCTCGGTGGCTTCGGGGCCGTGGGTCTGAACCTGGTAGCGGTTGCCGTCCGGGTCGATGACATCCATGTTGCGCTCGCCCCGGGCCCGGAACCCCCGGCGGGGATCGACGGCGGAATCGAAGCCCATCTCCTTCAAGCGGATCTCGGCCGCATCGAACTGCTCGTTGGTCAAAAGCCAGCCATGGTGGATCGAGCCGCCCTGGGCCGGATAGGGCGGCACCGAAGGCACCTGGACCAGCAGGATGCGCTGGCGGGTGTTCATGGCCAAAAGCGAATTGGGCCCCTCATTGGCGACGAGATCGCGGCCGATGACATCGAGGCCGAAGACATCCCGGTAGAACGCCTCGGAGACATCGAGGTCCGTAACCTGCACAACCAGGTGGCTAAATCCGTCGACCCGCGCCATGGGTGTCTCCCCTGTGGGGGCGGCACATTTCTTTTTGTCGTGGTGCCGCACGGGAGGGATTGTAACCCCTAAGCCCGGGCTTGAAGAGCCCTAAAATACCAGCTCGGCGAAGGGATCGGGGGCGCCTTCCAA
>JAZFWG010000242.1:0-8802 GCA_036448135.1 Alphaproteobacteria bacterium | reverse complement strand
CCGGCGTGCATCACGGTCCGTTCAAATCGGTGAACGGATGCACCCTGTTCGAAATCCATTACTATTACCAGCCCGACCCGGATTGAATTCCGCCGCTAGAATTTCTCGAACAACCAGCCGCGCCCGACGAATTTGTCTTCGATGCCGATGGCGCGGTAGGCGTGCCAGATGGTCGCCACATTGATCGGTATGACCGGCTTGCCGAGTTGTTTCTCCTGCGCCGGATGTGTCCCGAACCCGCTTGTGTTGCCGACCCCTGGTCGGCGTAGATGTCCAATTCACTCATCGGCCGGGTGGCGCCCTATCCTGTTCTGGCCCTATCAAGGGGTCCAAAGTTCGCTGAATTGGGTGGCGACGGCTTGGTCATAGCTAACGTCTTCGTTGATCAACCCCATGGCGCGGGAGAATGTGCTCATGCCGCTGATGAATTCGGGGGTGATGGCGGCGTCGTAATAAGGGAGATCGCGTTTGACCACATTTGCGATGAGGCTGGCCTCATTGGGCGGGAACAGTTTCTCCCCGACTTCCGTCGCCAGGCTCACATCCTGCTTGAGCGCCCGGTGGGTCTTGACCAACGCCCGGACCGCCGCGGCGCAGGCGTCGGGATGGTCCTCGATCATGCTCGCCGACGTGATCAGGGCCGCCATGGTGTAGTTGAAGGCGCCGGGTGGGCCGTCACCGCGCCGCGCATCGATGACCAAAGTGCCGACACCACTCTGCAAGGCGACCTCGGCCCCCATGCCGTTGGCCCAGAAGCCGTCGATCTTGCCGTCCGCCAGCGCCTGGGCCGCGGTAACGCCGAAACTGACCTTGCCCCCGGCGACAGCGCCGGGCACCGGCGCGATATCGACCTTGTCCCTTTCCAGATCGATGCCGGCTTCGGCCAGAAGCCGTTTCAAGCCGAGATCCACCAGCGGCGCGGCGCCGATCCTGAGCCCCTTGACGGCATCAACATCGCCCTGCTTGGCGCCAAGATCGGTCCGCAAGATCAAGAACCAGTACATGCCCTGGGCCAGGGCGGCCAAGAGCTTGCCGCCCTGCCATTCGGGGAAGGCATGGGGGGTGCTGTGGGCAGACCCAGCAACAAAATTGATCTCCCCGTCCCGGAGCATTTCGAGGGTCTTGTTGACTGGAAAAATCATCTCCAGCGTCATATCCAGCCCCTCTTCCTTGAACAGGCCGAGTTCGACCGCGGCCACGGCCGGGAAATAGGAATTGGATATCAGATCGGGCACCGCGAGTTTCATTGACCACTCTCCATTGTTATTGGGCTAAATTACCATGGCTCGCCCGCCATGAAAGGCATCGCAACCATATGACCAATATGAACCAAAACAGCGCCAAGGCCACCCGTGGCCTGCTGCGGAGCTATCTGAACACCTCGAAGCGGACATTTATCATCTATCCGCTGTTGGTGGTTGGATTCGAGGCCGCCCTTCGCGGTGGCGACATCATCATCGTGCCGTGGGGCGCCGTGGGGCTGCTGTGGGGCTATCTACAGTACCGTTTGGTGAGGGCCTACCGCGGCCGGCTCGGCGGCGGCGGCCCCGGCCTTGACGTCCCGCCCAAGCGCGTCGTCACCGAAGGGCCTTACGGATTTACGCGCAACCCCATGTATCTGGGCCATCTCATCTTCATGGCAGGACTGGCGCTAACCTTCTGGTCGTGGCTGGCCTTGGCCTTGCTCGCGGTCAATATGGCGTGGTTCCACCGCCGCGTCCTCAAGGACGAGGAGCACCTTCGGTCAATGTTCGGGGCTGAATACGGCGATTACACCGCCCAGGTGAAACGCTGGATCCCCGGCGTCCTCTGAGCCGACGCGCCTCAGCGGAAACATGCCCGATCTTCGTTTTAACGACGTAGCAGACATCTATAGCAGCGCGCGGCCAGCCTACCCTGAAGAGGTCTATCTTCAGCTGTTGGAAGCCGCTGCCGCGCCAAGTTTCGCGGTGGCCGTCGACATTGGTTGCGGCGCCGGTCAATCCCTCTCCGGTCTCATCCCCATTGCCGAAACGGTCATTGGCGTCGAGCCAGCGGATAAGCTACGAGCCGCGGCGCGTAAGGCTTTCCCCGGGATCGAGATCGTCGAAGGCACCGGCGAGGCCACCGGCTTGGCCACGGCCTCCTCCGGCCTGATTACCATTGCGACCGCGTTCTATTGGATGGACCGGGAAAAGGTGCTCGAGGAGGCCAGTCGCGTGCTGAAGCCAGGTGGGGTTTTCTCTGCTTACAAATATGATTTGTTAAAGGCGATTGGCCCGGTGGGAGACATCGTGGCGGCCCATCTCTCAGCCCATTGGGACGCCCACCGCGATCCCCGCCTCACCGGACATGATGACACTGCCGATGTGATGCGGAATGGTGGTCTATTTGCAAGTGTCACGAGCCAGACCATAGCCAACCGGATCGACTACCCGTCGGCTGAAGCGTTTGTCCAGTTTTGGCGCTCAACCTCATATGTCAGCGCCTATCTTCGTACTCTCGCGGACCCGCAAGCCTATCTCGACGGCTTGGTTGAGGACATGTGCGCCGTGCATGCAGGCGCCATAGAGGTCAATGCTGACATCGTGATGCACATTGGCAAGCTGAAGGGTTGAAAGCCGTAAGGAATCCGTACCTTTCAGACCCCCTCTTTGGCCCTATTGCTTTTTCAGCAACCGCAGGGTTTCGGCGGCGTCGGTGGCGCCCTTGGTGGTAACCACGATCACCCCCGTGGTCACCGGGGCCCGGACCACGGCCTCCACCAGGACCTTGCCGCCGGCGGTGACTTTGACCAATTCTCCGAAGAAGCGCCAGGTGAAGTCCTCGAAGCGCTGCGCCGCCCGGGGCGTCAGCATCAGCCTCAGATCACCGGTGCCGTCAGCCACGATATCGACGATGTCGCGGGATGCGAGGGAGAACACCGCCTTGGTGCCTTTGGGCGCATTGTCGGCGGCGGTTAGAGGCGCCAGCCATATCAATACCACGGCAACGGAAATGGTTTTCAATGTGATGGCCATGGCCGCCAGCACCATAACCCTTTATGAGGTGGGACCCTAGCTAGGCTGCCTTGGCGATGACGCCGTTGATCAGAAGGCCGCCTTCCCCGGCGCTGACCTTCACATTTTCGCCGTCAGTGAGCTTGCCTTCAAGAATCAGCATCGCCAACGGGTCCTGCAGATAGCGCTGCAGCGCCCGCTTCAATGGTCTGGCGCCATAGACCGGGTCATAACCGGCATCGGCCAGCCACGCCCGCGCGCCCTGGTCGAGATCGAGGGTGATCTTGCGGTCCACCAGCATCTGTTGCACCCGGCCAAGCTGGATATCGACGATGCGGCCCATATGGGCGCGGCTTAGATGGTGGAACAGCAGGATTTCATCGATGCGGTTGAGGAATTCGGGACGGAAGGCGGCGCGCACCACTTCCATGACCGGCTCGCGCACGGCTGAGGTGTCCTCGCCTTCGGCCTGCTGGGCGATGATATCGCTGCCGAGATTGGACGTGAGTACGATCAGGGTGTTGCGGAAATCGACGGTGCGGCCATGGCCGTCGGTGAGGCGGCCGTCGTCCAGCACCTGTAGAAGAATATTAAAGACATCACCATGGGCCTTCTCGATCTCGTCGAACAGGATGACCTGATAGGGCCGGCGGCGCACCGCCTCGGTCAGGGCGCCGCCTTCGTCATAGCCCACATAGCCCGGCGGCGCGCCGATGAGGCGGGCCACCGAATGCTTTTCCATATATTCCGACATGTCGACGCGGATCATGGCGGTTTCGTCGTCGAACAGGAATTCGGCGACCGCCTTGCACAGTTCGGTCTTGCCGACGCCGGTGGGGCCGAGAAAGATGAAGGAGCCGATGGGCCGGTTGGGGTCCTGGAGGCCGGCACGGTGGCGGCGCACCGCATTGGCGATGGTGGTGATGGCCTCGCCCTGGCCGATCACGCGGCGCTCCAGGTTTTCCTCCATATGGAGGAGCTTGTCGCGCTCGCCTTCCAGCATCTTGTCGACCGGGATTCCCGTCCATCGCGACACCACCGTGGCAATGTCGGATGCCGTCACCTCTTCGTTGAGCATGCGCCCGGCGCCGGCCGCCTCGGACGTTACAAGCTTGTTCTCGAGTTCGGGGATGATGCCGTACATCAACTCCCCGGCCCGGGCGAGGTCGCCCTGGCGCTCGACGATCTCGAACTCGCCCCGGGCGTGGTCGAGCTGCTCCTTGAGCTTGTGGGTCCCCGACAGCTTCTGCTTTTCCGCCTGCCACTCCGCGGTCAGATCCGCCGATTGGCTTTCCAGGCCCTTAAGCTCCTTTTCGATGTTCTTGAGGCGATCCTTGGACGCCGCATCGCTTTCCTTCTTCAAGGCTTCGCGCTCGATCTTGAGCTGGATGATGCGGCGGTCGAGCTCGTCGATCTCCTCGGGTTTGGAATCGACTTCCATGCGCAACCGGGAAGCCGCCTCGTCCACCAGGTCGATGGCCTTGTCGGGGAGAAAGCGGTCGGTGATATAGCGGTTGGACAGGTTCGCCGCCGACACCAGGGCGCCGTCGGTGATGCGCACCTCATGGTGCAGTTCGTACTTTTCCTTGAGGCCCCGTAGAATGGAGATGGTGTCTTCGACGTTGGGTTCGGCGACGAAGACAGGCTGGAAGCGCCGCGCCAGCGCCGCGTCTTTTTCGATGTGCTTGCGGTATTCGTCCAGCGTCGTCGCGCCGACGCAATGGAGCTCGCCGCGGGCCAGCGCCGGTTTGAGCATGTTCGAGGCATCCATGGCGCCTTCCGCAGCGCCGGCGCCGATCAGGGTGTGCAGCTCGTCGATGAACAGCACGACCTCGCCCTCGGTCGCCGAGATTTCCTGCAGCACGGACTTGAGGCGCTCTTCGAACTCGCCGCGGTATTTGGCCCCGGCGATCAGCGCGCCGAGATCGAGCACGAGCAGATCCTTGTGCTTCAGGCTTTCCGGCACATCGCCCTTGACGATGCGCTGGGCCAGGCCTTCGGCCATGGCGGTCTTGCCGACGCCGGGCTCGCCGATCAACACCGGATTGTTCTTGGTGCGCCGTGACAGCACCTGGATGATGCGGCGGATTTCCTCGTCGCGGCCGATCACGGGATCGAGCTTGCCCTCCCGCGCCGCCGCGGTCAGGTTCGTGGTGTATTTTTCGAGCGCCTGGTAGCTATCCTCCGCCGAGGCGCTGTCGGCCTTGCGGCCCTTGCGCACCGCTTCGATGGCCTCGCTCAGGTCCTCGGCCGTGACCCCGGCCTGTTCAAGAATTCGGGCAACATTGGTGCCGGCAGCCAGAACCGCGGCCAGCAATATACGTTCCACGGTGACGAAGCTGTCACCCGCCTTCTCGGAAATTTTCTCCGCCTCGGTCAACAGTCGCCCGGTCTCGGGCGCAAGGAAGACCTCACCGGCACCGGACCCCTCGACCTTGGGAAATTTGGCCAATTCGGCGTCGAGCTTGCCTAAGAGTTTGGCACTGTCGCCCCCGGCGGAAGCGATCAGCTTGGCGCCAAGCCCGTCCTTGTCACGCAACAGAACCGTGAGAAGATGTTCGGGCGTGATCTGCTGGTGGTTCATACCCTGGGCCAGGGCCTGGGCGGCTTGAAGGAAACCGCGCGAACGTTCTGTCAGTTTCTCGAATTCCATCGCATGGCGCTCCGAAGCCGTGAGACCGAGGGGAAATAACCCTTAGAAATCTACGGGTACGGTATTTATATGGGGTGATTTTGCGGTGGCGCAAGGCCGTTCAGGCCTTGAAATTCCATTGGCCGGACAAGCCGCTCAGGTTGCGGCGGATTCTCCGGAATCCGATGTTTCGGGCTTGGTATCAGCCTCGTCACTGGTGGCCTTGTCAGCGGCCTGGCCGGCGCCATCGCCGGGCTTTTTATCGGCCTTTTTGCCAGGCTTCGTGCTGGGCTTTGTGCTCGGCTGGGAATCGGCCTGCGCGCTGGGCTGGGTGCTGGGCTGTTGTCCATTGGGCTGAGCGCTGGGTTGGGGGGCGCCGCGGTCCATCGCCTGGGCAGATCCATTTCCGGGCTGGCCATGGGCAGGCTGGCTGCCATTGCCCGCATTGCCGGCGCCCTGTTGCTTGGCACCGTCGTTGTTCTGCCTGGGATTGCTGAGACGGTAATAATGCTCGGCATGCTGAAAGTAGTTTTCGGCGGCAATACGGTCGCCGGAGGTCAGCGCGTCCCGGGCCAGGTTGAGATATTTCTCGGCCACCTGACCCGCAGAGCCCCGCACCTTCACATCAGGACCGTTGCTGTCGAAGCTATGTTGTTTCGATGAAGAGTGCGGCTTGCGGCCGTTACGGTTGCGCGAGCGCCTGGAGTTGGTGACTTGTCTCATTCTACCGGTTTTTGCATGTATAAATGTATCTGCGGACCCGAATTGTGTTTTTCGCTTACTCTTAGCGGCCCCGGCTTAAGACCGGCTCGGAGCTATTAAAGATAGACTATCGGGATCCGACGAACGCAGAGGCATCCTCTATCGTTCTTCCGGAACCTAGACGGGAACGCATCCTATGCCAACTACTTTTTTCACCATTATGTTACCTTAGAGTTAATTTGTTCCAGATTTTGCAAGGATGCAACGGTTTTGACCGCCTAAATCCTTGCATCGTGCGCGCTCAGTGAGGCCATGGCGGGCCAAAATCGCGGCCACCGCTGTGGCCTGACCACAGCCGACCTCGATGACTAAGGTGCCCCCGGGGACAAGGCGGTCCATGAGATCCAGCGCCATCCGGCGATAGCATTGCAGACCGTCGGCGCCGCCGGACAGGGCCAGTTTCGGCTCGTACTGCGCCACCTCCGGGGCCAAGGCGCCTATCTCGTCCTCGGGGATATAGGGGGGATTGGCGACGATCACATCGAAGGTCCCGTCAAGGCCCCGCGCCCAATCGCCAATCTGGAATTCCGCCCGACCCGCCAGGCCCAGCGCATCTGCGTTCCCTTTTGCCACCTCCAGGGCCTTGGCGCATTTGTCTATGCCCAGCCCGGTGGCGTTGGGGCGCTCATGCAACAAAGCCAGCAACAGACATCCCCCGCCGGTGCCGAGATCGAGAATCCGGTAGGGGCCGTCCCACTTTGGCAAAACCTCGAGGGCGGCCTCAATCAGGGTTTCGGAATCGGGCCGCGGCACCAATGTGTCGGCGGTGACGGTGAAATCGAGGCTCCAGAACTCCCTGGCGCCGAGGATATGCGCCACCGGCTCACGGGCGGCGCGGCGGCTGAGAACATGGCCAACCCGCGCCAGTTCGCCCGGCGCCAACGGCCGCTCGGGATGGCCGAACACTGCATCCCGGCCGATGCCGAGGGCGGCAGCCATGAGCAGCCGGGCCTCGGACCGGGCCCGGTCGATGCCGGCGCGGCGCAACTGCTCTGCGGCGCGGTCCAAGGTGACAGCAATGGTGGCGGCGGCGGCAACAGTGGTCATGACACCTCCGCCAAACGGCTGGCCTGGTCCTCGGCGATCAGTGCTTCGATGACCTCGTCCAGCGCCTCGCCAACCATGACCTTATCGATCTTGTGCAACGTTAGGCCGATGCGGTGGTCGGTGACCCGGCCCTGGGGAAAGTTGTAGGTGCGAATCCGTTCCGAGCGGTCGCCCGTGCCCACTTGGCTTTTGCGCTCCGCCGCACGTTCCGCGTCCCTCTCGGTGCGCATGTGATCGTATAGCCGCGCCCGCAGCACCTTCATCGCCTTGGCCTTGTTCTTGTGTTGCGATTTCTCGTCCTGCTGCTGGACCACGATGCCGGTTGGCAGGTGGGTGATGCGCACGGCGCTGTCGGTGGTGTTGACCGACTGGCCACCGGGCCCGGAGGCGCGAAAGATGTCGATGCGCAGCTCCTTGTCGGCGATCGCGACATCCACCTCCTCGGCCTCGGGCAGCACCGCCACGGTCGCCGCCGAGGTGTGGATGCGTCCACTGGACTCGGTCTTCGGCACCCTTTGGACCCGGTGGACGCCGGATTCGAATTTGAGGCGCGCGAACACGCCCCGGCCCGAAACCGTGGCGCTGGCCTCCTTGATGCCGCCGATATCGTTTTCCGACATGGCAAGGACCTCGAAGCGCCAGCGGTGGAGTTCGGCATAGCGCTGATACATGCGGAACAGCTCGGCGGCGAACAATGCCGCCTCGTCGCCGCCGGTGCCGGCCCGGACCTCGATGATGGCGTTGCGTTCGTCGGCCTCGTCCTTGGGCAGAAGCAGAATCTTGAGATCATTCTCAAGCTCCGGCACTTGGCCCTTGAGGTCCTGGAACTCCTCTTCCGCCATCGCCCGGACCTGTTCGTCCCCATCGGTCTCGGTCATCAGCTCCGCCAGGTCCTGAAGCTCGCCCTGAACCTTGCGCAGCTTCTCGATGCCTTCGACCACCGGGGTGAGGTCCGAATATTCCTTGGACAAACGCGCGAGTTCCTTGGGGTCAGAGCTCCCCGCGACCGCCATGGCTTCACTCAATTGCTCATAGTGGGCCATCATATGGTCTAATTTTTGATCCAAACTCACGAACTCACTCCTCGGGTTCCTTGGTGCCGCCCTTTGCCGCCTCGGCCGCAGCCATGCCGAACAGCCTGCGCAACAGCCGCTCCAACTCGCCCGGCGCCGCATCGGGATTTCCAGCGCCGGGTTCGTTCGCCGCATCCTTCAGCGCCTGCGAAGGCCCATGCAGCAGCCGGTTGATCAGCAGTCTCGTCGCCTCATTGGCATCGGCCCCGGGATGGTCGGCCAGAACCCGGGAACGGACATCTTCGAAGTGGCCACGGATGGCCACCAAGGTCGGAACCGCATCCCGGGCCGAAGCGCTTTGGCGGAACCG
>JAZFWG010000241.1:0-3129 GCA_036448135.1 Alphaproteobacteria bacterium | reverse complement strand
TGGATTTGATCGACTTGAAGCCGTATTTCCACGGCACCGCCAGGCGCAGGGGCGAACCATTCTGTTTCGGCATCGGCTTGCCGTAGACGCCGGTGGCGATGAAGGCGAGGTGATGGGTGGCCTCGGCCATGGTCAGGCCTTCGACATAGGGCCAGGGATACCAGAACTGCTTCTGCCCCGAGGCCATCGAAGCATCGTGGAAGGTCTCCATGCGGAGATATTTGGCCGACCCCAGGGGCTTGGCGAAATCGACCAGCGCTTTCAGCGCGAAGCCTGACCACGGCACCGCCATCGACCACGCCTCGACGCAGCGGTGGCGGTAGAGCCGTTCCTCCAGGGGCATGCGGCGCAACAGATCGTCGATAGCGATGACGATCTTGTTCTCCACCATGCCGTCGAGGGTGACGGTCCAGGGCCGGATCACCAAGGCCCGGGCGGCGCGGCTGATCTGCTTGTGGGAGCCGAATTCATAGAAATTGTTGTAGGTGGTGGCGTCGGACTCGGCGGTCAGCGGGCGGTCGAGGGTGTAGCGCGGATTGCGCTTCACCGGGTAGAGGCCCTGGGACGGATCGGGCGGGTTCGCCGCCTTGGCGCCGCCGTTGGCCCCCGACGTGGCCGCACCATCCCCCTCGCCACAGCCACCCAGCAGCCACGGCGAGGTGGCGGCGATGATCGGGCCCGCCGCCAGGGATTTGACCAGCCGGCGGCGGTCATGGAACAGGGCCTCGGGCGTCGCCGCGCTTTCGGGAAGCTCCCAGCCCTCAATGCTCTTGATCAGCATGGTTGTGTTCTCCCAGTCACGTCACGGAGGGATCCCAGGACACACATATGCCACCGGGCGCCTTCATGCAAGCGCGCCACGGTCGATTGCCACCTCAAATGAACGTGATCGGGCCGTGACCTCAGGCCTCGGCCAAGGCCTCGAAATCATCCTTGAAGGCGCCGCATTCGGGGCACCACCAATCCTTGGACAGGTCCTCGAATGGCGTCCCGGGCGGGATGCCGGCTTCCGGGTCGCCCTTGGCCGGGTCGTAGATGTAATCGCAAACGGTACAAATCTGTTTTTGCACTTATTTTTCCTCGGTTACACACATCGACGACCCAATTGGCCGAAGAGGAATTGGCACGGTCATGATCAGACGCCGCCCTGGCACATCAGGGGACGCCGAGGTGGCTATGCCCCCGGGCGCTATTGCTATGTGCCCCCGGCTTGGCGATCTTCGATGACTTGTTCGGCCTGTTTGCCGGTAAATTCCTGTAGATGGTCGAATTCATAGGTGAAGGTTCCGACACCGACGGTCAGGGACCTGAGCTCGTTGATCAAATCCTGAATCTCCGATTGCGGCATGTTGGCGGAGATCTCGTCCCAGCCCCTCCAGCCCGGCTTGGCGTCGAAGCCGAGGAACTGGCCGCGGCGGCCGCTGATCAGCCTTTGCACCTTCGAGGTGAACTCGGAGGGCGCCGAAATCCGCACCACATAGATCGGCTCGAGCAGCACCGGCGCGCACTTGGCCATGCCTTCGGTCATGGCGAGACGGGCCGCCTGCTTGAAGGCCTGTTCGGAACTGTCCACCGCGTGAAAGGCGCCGTCGGTCAGCGTCACCGCGATATCGACCGCCGGAAAGCCCAATGGTCCCCTGCTGAGGAACTCCTTGACCCCGGCCTCGACGGCGGGGATGTACTGGCGCGGCACGGAGCCGCCGGAGATGGTCTGGTCGAAATTGAACCCGGAACCCCGGGGCAGCGGCTTGATATCGAGATGGACATCGCCGAACTGGCCGTGGCCGCCGGTCTGGTGCTTGAAGCGGGCATGCTGCGACACCCCCTTGCGGATCGATTCCTTATAGGCGACCTGGGGCGGCCGCTTGTTGATCTTGAGGTTGTATTTGTTGGCGAGGCGCTCGAAGGCGAGTTGCAGATGCATGTCGCCCTGGCCCCACAGCAGCAACTCGTTGGTATCGGCATTCTGTTCGCGCGCCAGCGAGGGGTCTTCCTCCGCCAGCTTGGTCAAGGCACTCGAAAGCTTGACCTCGTCGCTGCGGCTTTGGGCCTCGACGGCAAGGGCATAGACCGGCGTGACCGACTCCGACCAGCCGAGATCCTCACTGGCTTCGCCCGATGGGGTCAAGACATCGCCGGTGTTGATCCCGTCCATGCGGCCAAGGGCCACCACCTCGCCGATGCCGGCGCTGTCGATCTTTTCCGAGTGATGCCCCTGCATGTGGAACAGGCCCGAGACCCGGTCGCCATTGAGGGTCATGCCGTCCTTGACGGTCCCCCGCCAGATGCGCACCAGGGACATCTTGCCGACATGGGTCAGGAAAGAGGTCTTGAACACCTGGGCCAGGGTGTCGCCGGCGGCTTCGATGCCATGGCGGGCCGCGGTGTCCGACGGCGGCGGCACCTCATGGCGCAAGAGTTTCAACAGCCTGGTGACGCCGGAATTCTGTTCCCCGGCGCCGAGCAGCACCGGCACGATCAGCCCTTCCGTCAGGTCCTTGGCCAGGTCCTGATAGACCGCGGTTTTCTCGGGGATGATGTCGTCCAGAAGCTGTTCCAGAATCTCGTCGTTGAAGTCGGCGATGGTCTCAAGAAGCTCGGTGCGGGCGCCATCCTTGCGTTCCGTCATGTCGTCGGGAATTGGAATCAGGTCCGAGGGCTCGCCGGGCTTGTACTTGTAAGCGCGCTCGCTGACCAGATCGACATAGCCGGTGATGTGCTCGCCCTCCCTGATCGGCACCTGGCGCAAGGCCAATGGCAGGCTGGAGATGCCCTGCAGGGCTTCCAAGAGATCGCGCACCCGCACCGTCGCGGTATCCATCTTGTTGATGAACAGGATGTGGGGGATGTCGTGGTCCTGGATGAATTTGACGATGGGCGCGAGGACGGTGGCTTTTTCGATCTCGGGTTCGCAGACCACGATGACGGCATCGACGGCCATCAGGGCGTTCTGAAATTCCTGGACCAGTTCGATGGATCCGGGACAGTCGAGAAAGGTCCAATGGTCGCCCAGGAATTCGGCCGACGCCACGGTGACCTCGGTGCTTATCTGCCGGGACCGCGCCTCGAGGGACCAATCCCCGACGGTGTTGCCTTCCTTGACCGTGCCCTTGCGCGGCACCGCCCCAC
>JAZFWG010000240.1:0-2017 GCA_036448135.1 Alphaproteobacteria bacterium | reverse complement strand
CATCGTGCTGCTCGGCTACTCGGTGTCTTTGAGCGTCGCCATAGGGTTCGATGAGGAAGTGGGTTTTGATGTTCCATTTAAGAATCATAATTGTTTCTTCCCGATCTCGCCAATTTGCATGGCTGTGAGACCGGGCAAGACAGCAATCCTTACCCCAATGGCGGGCGGGACTCATAAAGGGTTGTGCCTCAGGCCTAGGCGGTGCCGTCGCGGCGGTCGACGATGATGTCGACCAGGGCGGGCTTGCCGGCCTTGACCTGTTCGATGGCGCGTCGGAGCGCCGGTGCAATATCGGCGGGGTCTTCGATGGGGCCTTCGGCGAACCAATCCAAGCCGCGGGCGATATGGGCGAAGTCCGGTTCCGGGCCCTCCAGGTCCATGCCGATATAAGCCCGCGCCGGGTCGGTGCCACGGCTTTCGGCGACGTGAATCTGATGGGCCCAGTCGTTGTAATACGCCCGGTTGTTGTACATCACCACCAGCATGGGAATCTGGTATTTGGTGGCGATCCAAAGGGCGCCCAGGTCGAACATCAAGTCGCCATCGGGCTGCAGGTCAACCACCAGCTTGCCGCTGCCCTTGTGGGCGAGCGCCACCCCGAGCGAGATGCCGAACTGAGTGGCGGTGCCGAGATCGCGGCCGGGATGGCGGTAGGGCGTATCGAAATCCCAGACCTTGAGCGCCCAGTTCTTTAGGGTGCCGGCGGTCAGCACCCAATCTTCGTCCTTGATGACCTGCCACACCTCGTGCGCCATGCGCGATTCGTGCATCGGCCTGCGGTCCCACTGTTCCTTGACCTGGTCTTGCCACTTGGCCCATTGGGCGGCGTGTTTTTCGCCGATGGCCTGCTTGCGGTCCTCGATCCGCGCCGCCAGCTTGGCGTCGGCCGAAATGCGTGCCGCCGTGGCCGCAGTCAGTGCCGGGATAACGTTGGTGGTATCGGCGAGGATCCGCATATCCCAATTGTGGTGCTTGTTGTAGTCGGTGGCCCATTTGCTGATCTCGATATCGGCAAAACCGATGTCGATCCATTTGCAGTCCGGCTTGCATAGCGACTCGACCTCGCGGGTCTGCCAGTTGGGCTTGTGGGAGCCGCGTGTCCAATCTATCACGTCCAGCGCCATCACCAGATCCGCCTCCTTGAAGGCATCGGCATGCATGGAAACGTTCTGCGGGTGGCGGTTGGGGAAGCCGAGGCGTTTGTTGATGTCGAAGACCGCGGCGCCAACGGTTTCGGCCAGCTCCACGGTGGGCTCATAGCCAATCGGGGCGCGTGCGGCGTATTCCGTCAACAACACCGGATAGTCGGCGCTGACCAGCACGTCGGCGGCCTCTTCGATCAGCTTGGGATCGGCGGCGAGCCTGGGCGGCACCTTGACGGCGTCCTTGGGCGGCAGGGGGATATCCTCGGTCAGCACGGCTTCTTGCAGGCCCGCGTCATAGACCATGTACACCGGGCCTTGAGGCTCGGTCATCATGATCGAGTAGGCCCGCGAAAAGCTGTCGACCACGCCGTGGATCGATCCCGGCTGGTAGTCCCATTTGGTGAAGTCGCGCACCGCCGAGCCCTGGGCGAAGGCGGTGTGGATCCAATCGATGAAGGGACGGCGAAGCTTCTCGTCCATGGGGCCGGTGGCACCGATCAGGAAAAGCGGCACCCGGTCGATATATGCGTAATAGACCGCGAGCGGTGCATGAAGCAGCCCGACCACGTTATGGACCGCGGCCCCCATGGGTTTGCCGATGGCCTTGGCATAGCCATGGGCGATCTGAACGGCGATCTTTTCGTGATTGCAGAGCAACATCGGCGGCTCGTTCTCGCCGTAATTGACCATGGAATCATGGAGACCCCGATAGCTGGCGCCGGGGTTCAGCGCGATATACGGGAAATCGTAATGCTTGATCAAGTCGACGATGATGTCGGACTGATAACGCTGGGTGGCCTTTCGGATCAGGGAATCGTTACTCATGGGCCTCGCCTAGGGATTGATGGTAGGTGTGATATGGGGCGGTGGGA
>JAZFWG010000239.1:0-2540 GCA_036448135.1 Alphaproteobacteria bacterium | reverse complement strand
GCCGGCATCGTCGTGGCTCGCCTCGATGATGGCGCCGGCGAGGCGCGAGATGCCGATGCCGTAGGAGCCCATTTCGACGGTGATGGACTCACCGTCCGCGCCGGTCACGACGGCGCCCATGGGCGCGGAATATTTGGTCCCGAAATAGAATATGTGGCCGACCTCGATGCCCCTTGCGGTGCGGAGCCTGTCGCCGGGAAGCGGACAGGCGGCCGGATCGTGCTCGTCATCGGTCGCCGCGTACAAGGACTTCAGGGTTTCGAGATCCGGCTGTTCCCCCTTGGCCCGCAGCTCGTCGAACGTGGCGTCGTAGAAGATCTCGCTCTCGCCGGTCTCGGCCAGTATCTGGAACTCATGGCTCATATCGCCGCCGATGGCGCCGGGATCGGCGCGCACCGGGATCGCCGTCAGACCCAACCGCCGGAAGGTCCTGAGATAGGTCACGTACATGTTGTCATAGGACCGCTTGGCGCCGGCGAAATCGAGGTCGAAGGAGTAGTTGTCCTTCATCAGGAACTCGCGTCCCCGCATGACGCCGAAGCGCGGGCGGATCTCGTCGCGGAACTTCCATTGGATCTGGTAGAGGTTCTTCGGCAGGTCCCGGTAACTCTTGATCAGGTGCCGGAAGATGTCGGTGATCTGTTCCTCGTTGGTCGGGCCGTAGAGCATCTCGCGCTCATGGCGGTCGGTGATGCGCAGCATCTCCTTGCCGTAGCCGTCGTAGCGGCCCGACTCCTCCCATAGCTCCGCCGGCTGGATCGTCGGCATGAGGATTTCCTGGCACCCGGCCGCGTCCTGCTCTTCGCGGACGATGCGGGTGATGTTCTGCAGCACCCTGAGGCCAAGCGGCAGCCAGGAATAGATGCCGGCGCTCGATTGGCGGATCATGCCGGCGCGCAGCATCAACCGGTGGGAGACGATCTGCGCTTCGGCGGGCGTCTCCTTCAGAGTCGGCAGGAAATAGGCCGATAGATGCATGGCGTCCTTGAGCGCGAAACGGTGCGGGCGGCGCCGATCGAGGCTCGGCCGGTCCGGGCGGTCCGGGCGGTCCTTAGCGCGGTCAGACTTTAGGCAAAGGCGCAATCAATAGCAATGGCGGGCGAGCCGGGAGGGGAAAACCGGGGCAAGAGCGAACGAAATGTGTCCGCTACGCCCTCTAGCGCGCCGGGCCTTGTTTCTGGCAGGCGGCGGCGAGCGCGTGGCTCTCCTCGCTGGTCAGGGGCTCGCCGTTGAAATAGGCCCGGCCATCCCTCTTGACGATGACGGTGCCGATATAGGCCTCGGGCCGGAACAGGTCCGGGGTCGGCGGGATGTTGAAGCGCTTGTCGATATCGACGGTGATGGCGATCACGATCTCCTCTGGCAGCTTGATTTCGGGCCTATCACCGAGATCGGCGGGAACGACGGGGCGGCCATTGACGTCGACACCGGGCTCATAGGCGACGCCCGGTTCGGCAATATGACGGACGAGGGCGGCGCAGTCAGCCTTGTTGATGATGACGGTCGCGGCGCCGGCGGGAACGGTGAAAACCAGAAAGATGGCGAGCGTCAGCGCCATGGTGAAAATATATTTCGGCAACATGGATCAAACCTAGTTCGCCAACCTTTAACAAAGCGATAACCGTCCGGGCCCGTCCAATGCCCATGAATCAGATTAACAAATCACTTCATACTGTTGAATAATAAAGATATATACCCAGGCGCTCTGGGTCCACTATAACACCGTTTGGCACCCGGCGGACCCCCATCGCGACCCTCCCTTTGCCTTTTCGAAGGCGATGAAAAAAAACGAAAAAATGCACAGGGCTCGTGACTCCGGCGCGGGAACCACGTACAATAATCGGCAAGTGATAAAAAAAGGCCGCACTGGCGGTTACCAATACGGCCCAAGTTCAGGGAGGAAACGCCTAGTTAGGCGAGTGCAGGGGCAAAAGCCCTGCACCGGCTCATATAGAGCCCAATTATAAAATGGCAACCCCCAATCTGGGAATTGCCATTTTTTTTTGTAAGTCTTCTTGCCGAGGCGCACCCGCGCCAAGGATCGACTTTCAGGCGCTGAACGGATTTTTGCATCGCGGTCTTTTTTGCATCGCGGTCTTTTGTGGCGAAGGCTCTGTCCATCGCTTGCGCCGAGAGCCCTTCGAACAGGGAGATATCGCTTGGCAGCAGATCGGGCATCATCGGGCACCCCGATCGGGCGGCTTCAAGCTCACTTGCCTGAATTCATCCACGGCGGGTTAAGGGCCGCGATCTCGGCGAAGACCGGGCAGTCGGGATCATGGGCGCCGGGCAGATAACCGATGCTCATGAGGAACTCGGAGACGATCTCGGGTCCCATGAACCGGAAGGTGCCGCGCAACAGCTTCACCCAATCATCCGGCGCCAACGGGTGATGGCGGGCGAGCCAGGCGGTGAAGGAGCCCTCGGCGTCACGGATGGCCAGCAGGCGCCGGGCGTTCTCGATCACCGCCTCGATCTTGCGCCGGTTGCGGATGATCCCAACATCCAACAACAGACGGGCGACATCGGCCTCGCCGAAT
>JAZFWG010000238.1:0-2519 GCA_036448135.1 Alphaproteobacteria bacterium | reverse complement strand
ATCGGCATTCGAGGGACGGGCCGACACTGAAGCGGGAATCTCGGCTACCCCCGCTGTATGGCGCCTTGTCGGTTTGCCGATGGCGCAGACGATCACGGTCCATGGCTCAGTCTGCGGCGTTAGCCAGGTGGCCTTCGGGCGCAGCAGCGCTTGACCCATTGCTGTGATCGGCGTGAGGTGGCGGCCGTGGAGGAGGTGCAAATGACCCGTTGCATCGCACGTGGTGGCGGTGTGGTTCTGCTTTCTGCGACGCTGGCGATGGCGGCAGGGCCTGGAGCCGGCCAAGTGGAAGGCCAGAACCATTTCTGGGCCGGCGTCGAGCGGGTGGAGGTCACCAGGGGCAATGCCCACCGCGGTCCCTGGCGCATGAACGAGTCGGACTTCGACTATGTCGATGATCCCACCGTCGCCATCACCGACGACGGTCATGTCGGCGTGGCCTGGGCGGATCAGCGCCGTCAGAACATCTTTTTCCAGATGTACATGCCAGATGGGCAAGCGCGCTCTTCCCAGCCGGTGAATGTCTCGTCCCATCCCGGCATCTTCTCTTGGCTGCCGAGGTTGGTTATCCCCCCTGGAGACGCGCAGCGCATATATGTCTTGTGGCAAGAGATCGTGTTTTCCGGTGGGTCGCACGGCGGCGAGATTTTCTTTGCCCGCTCGACCGACGGCGGGGCGACGTTTAGCAATCCGATCAACCTGTCCAACTCGCAAGCCGGTGACGGCAAGGGGCGATTGAGCGCCCGGCGCTGGGACAATGGCAGCCTGGATCTCGCCCAGGGGCCGGAGGGGCACCTCTACGCCGCCTGGACGGAGTATGAAGGCCGCCTGTGGGTGAGCCGATCCACCGATGGCGGCGCGAGCTTTGCCGCGCCGGTCCATGTCGCTGGCGACGGCCACCGCGCGGCCCGCGCGCCGGCGCTCGCCGTGGACGGCGACGGCAACGTTCATCTTGCCTGGACGATCGGCGAAGATGCCGCCGCCGACATTCACGTCGCCACCTCTCGGGACGGCGGGCGATCATTTGGCGAGCCGCTGATCGTGCCCAGTGCCGGCCATGCCGACGCGCCGGGGATCGCGGCCGACTCCCGGGGCAGGCTCCACCTCGTCTATGGCGAGAGCCCCAACGGGCCGCTCCGGCAATACCGCATCCGCTATGCCCACCGGGATGCCGGGAGCGACCGCTTTTCCGAGCCAAGGACGATCGCCGGGCCCGGTGCTGGCATCGACAGCGTCAACTTCCCGGACATCGTTGTCGACGCGGGCGACCGGCTTTACCTCGTCTGGAAGCTGTTCGCCGACCGCCGCCATTATTCACGCGGACTGGGATTCACAATGTCGGCCGACGGCGGCGAAACATTCGCGGCGCCCGAGGTCGTGCCGGCGAGCGGTGATCCGGAGCTCGGCTTCAACGGCAGCCTCCAAAGCTTCCTGATGAGCAAGCTTGCCGTCAATGCCGACGGGGCAGTGGCCCTGGTCAACAGCACCTTCGCCCCTGGCCGCTCCAGTCACATCTGGCTATGGCGCAAGCGGCCCACGGCGCGCCAGTAGCCGACGCACTGCCGAGCTTCTCGACTCCACACTCCACTAACGGAAATAACGGATAGATGCGCCAAGCGGCCATGGCATCAATCGGGTGCCAGACAAATTGTCTGACACCCAGATCTTTCTTTGCGATATTTGTGAAGGCGGTTTCGGCCACGGGGCGCATGAAACCGACTGGTCCTATGTCTGGCATCGCAATTCAGGACGCACGTGATGAAGCAAGCCAAGCGGGAACTGAATCGCCGCGCATTCTTGACGTCAATGGGCATCCTCGGCGTGGCCGGCCATTTCCAGCACGGCCGCGCTTCGGCCATATCCCGCCCAGTGCTGAAAAAGGCCATTCCAACGACCGGGGAACGATTGCCGGTGATTGGCATGGGGTCGTGGATCACCTTCAACGTGGGTGACGACACCGCCTTGCGCGACCGGCGGGTCGAGGTGCTGCGGACCTTCTTCGACGCGGGCGGTGCGGTCATCGATTCCTCGCCCATGTACGGCTCGTCCGAAGCGGTCATCGGCTACGGCCTAGAGCGTATCGCCGGCAAGGACGCGCTGTTTTCCGCGACCAAGGTGTGGACGCTCTTCCAGTGGCTGGGTATCAGGCAGATGAAGGCCTCGCGGCGGCTGTGGGGCGTGGACCGTTTCGACCTGATGCAAATCCATAACATGCTGAACTGGGAGGCTCACCTGGAGACTCTGCTGGAATGGAAGGCGGAGGGCCGGCCGCGTTACATCGGCATCACGACCTCGCACGGCCGACGTCACGACGCCTTGGCGAAGGTCATGGCCGAGCAGCCGTTCGACTTTGTCCAGTTCACCTACAACATCCTGGACCGCGAGGCCGAGTGGCGCCTTCTGCCCCTCGCCGCCGAGCGCGGCCTGGCGGTGATCGTCAACCGTCCCTTCCGGCGGGGGGCGCTCTTCGACCTCTTCGAGCGCCACCCGCTGCCCGACTGGGCGCAGGAGTTCGACTG
>JAZFWG010000237.1:0-6412 GCA_036448135.1 Alphaproteobacteria bacterium | reverse complement strand
GGGTGCAGTCATGTGTCCGGCCTGTTTGCGCTTATGGCACAAAGGCCGGAGAAATTCCCGGGTCGTATCTCGGTTTAAAATTTGATGCGCCGAAAGCGCAAAGCGGACTCAAAGGTCAGCTTAGCTGATGAAAGCGGTCGTCAGTTGGCGACGGCTATATGGTCCGGGTATAGCCAGGAACGGACATTGGCGCGACCCGGCGATTAGGCGTGACATGACCGGCGCCAATCAAGGCAGGTTTGGCAGTGCGAAAAAATTAGATTTGCCAAACGGCGTTACTAACATCCATGATGTGTGGAAGAATCGCCTTACGCCGCAACTTACAATCGCGTTACGGCCGATGTAATGGCACCGGGACGCTGCGGCGAACGCCGAAACTTGCAAATCATCGGAGGCGGTTCGAGGGGACGACGAGCAACCATGGCACGCGCCTTCAGAATCCGACGTGGCGTTATCTCGCACGGCGCTTCCTGGGCGCGGCCAGGGGCAGCAGGCTTGCTCATGGTGCTGTCGGCTTCAATTCTGCTCGCCGGGTGCGAAACCCAGTCAGCCGCCGTGATCCATGAACCGGGCAAGCCGCCCGCGGAGCGGGTTGTGCGCGTGGACCCCTGCGTGGACAGGACCGGATTCAATGGAGGGCGGGCCCTGGGGACCGAGGCCACAGAGGCCCTGATCAGCAAAGTTCGTGGGGGCGGGGTGTTCGAGGTGAAGGCTGAGGCGCCGCTCATGCTGACCTGCGATATAGAGCGGTTCGCCGCCGGCAGCGCGGTGAAACGTTGGATACTCCCCGGCTGGGGGCAGACCCAGGCCGGCCTCACTGTTATGGTGTGGAAAATGCCGGAGCAGGAGGTCCTGGCCACGTTCAAGAACCTGTCCGTGGTCGGTGGCGGCGGCTTATTCACCATCGGCGCGGACCAGTACATCCTCGACGTTGCGATCGGCGACATCGTGGGCCAACTTGAGGCCTGGGCGAAGGGCGAGAGGCCGGGCGCCGATTAAATACTTCTTTAGGGGCGAAGGTGGGGCATGATGGTAGCGACGACGGAGGCGGTCCATGAGTGAGGGTAGACGATGGGCATATGGGGCCATAGCGGCCGCGCTCGTGTTCGGCGCGGCGCTCACCGGTTGCACGACGACGGTGACGACCGGAGCGTTCCCGGACGTCAACCGTATCGAACGCGACCTGAAGCGCGGGGTGTCCACCAAGATCGACGTGCGGCGCGTGTTGGGCGCGCCGAGCGGGTCGGGCGGATCACTATTTCCGACTATCACCGGGTTGCACGAGGGACGGCGCCAGGTCTGGTACTACGACGACATAGAAGTTACTGGCATGACGCAACAAGATGGCTTCAATCAGATGGAGGTGCGCCAGCAATTCCTTCTGGTCTTCTTCGAGCGGGAGAAGTTCGATGGGTTCATGTGGTTCACGAACGTCGAGCATAGCGAGTAGCGCCGAACACAAACTGCACGGACGCCTGTGGCGGGCGGTGTCCGTAGCCACGGTGCTGACCGTGCTCGCCGCATGCGCGCCCATAGAGTTCGGGAGCCCGCCGAAGATAGATCGGCTCGCCGATCTCACCCTGGGCGTCTCGAAAAAGGCCGAGGTGCAGGTGGCCCTCGGCGAACCCCGCGGGCATGGCGCGGCGCGCCTCGCCGACGGTGCGCTGCGCCGGGCCATCGGCCGTGGCACAGACACACGGGAGGTATGGTTCTACGAGTTCACTAAGTTGGAGGGTCGTCGGATCAATCTCAAGATCCTGTTGGTTTTCTTCGACGACGACCTGTACGACGGGCACCTCTGGTTCGCCGGGGCCGACTTTCTCGAGGTCCAAAGATGAATAGAAGGCGCGAACAGGAGGTCGGCATGAGTGGTTTTGATCGAGTTTGGCCCGGGCCGCGCCGTCGTCGCTCCGCCGCGCCGGGCCGGTTCACATCCGCCACCCGCGCCGTGGCCGTGGGTCTCGCTGCGGTATCAATGCTCCTGGCGGCGGCCTGTGACATCCGCGTGCGCGTCGGCAAAAGACCCGATCCCTCGCTCTTGGAGACGTCGCTGAAGATCGGGCAATCCAAGCAGACAGACGTCCAGGCGGTCCTCGGCAGGCCGCAAGGGAGGGGCCGCTCGATGCTGCCCATTGCCGAGAAGCCACGGATGATGTGGAGCTATCACTTCGAAGAAGGCGACCTGAATGACTCGCGGCGAATTTTCCTCTTCGTCTATTTCGACGAAGACGAAAGGTACGACGGCTATATGTGGTTCTCGAGCTTTCCAAAGTAAGGGAGTACCGTTCTTCAGAGTTCCGTTCCGCACGCTGTTTGAATTTTACCCCCAATGTCCGTTCCGGGTCAGGGGCGGAAGTGCCGATAATCCTGCGCCCATGTCTGCCGTTGGGGGTAAAGCAGACAGGCTCCGCTAAAATGTGGACGCACACGGCGTCGGTTCGCCAGGTTTTCAAGCTGAGACACGACCGAATTCCCGGCCCCGGCATTTTTCCCGCCTTTGTTGTCCCCCCTTTGTTGACAAGGTGGGGTGAAATTCCCATCATCGCCGCGGTCACGAAGAACCATAAGAATTAAGGGAGAAGGCCGCGTGTTCAGATCGCCGTCGCCGGTGCTGCGGGCCCGTTCCATCGCCATCGTCGGGGCGTCGGAACGGGGCAATTGGGCCAGCCGGATCTACAAGAATCTTCATGATGGCGGGTTCCCCGGCAAGGTCTATCCCGTCAATCCTAAGCGCCGGGAGGTGTGGGGAGAACAATGTTTCCCCGATTTCGCCGCCCTGCCGTCACCGGTCGAGCTCGGCCTGTTCATCATCCCGGCGAAATTCGTCCTCGCGGCCTTGGCAGACGGCGTCAAGCACGGCATCAAGGCCGCCGCCGTCTATGCCAACAATCTGGGCGAGGGCGACGACCCCGAAATCATGGCCCGTGGCGCGGCCTTGAAGGCGCTGTGCGAGGACACCGGGCTCCGTGTCACCGGGCCCAATTGCATGGGCTCGATCTCGTTGCGCGAGAAACTGTTCATCTATCCCAACGCCGATCTCTGCAAATTGCCGCCCGGCGGTGTCGGCGCCGTGTTCCAAAGCGGCGGCACCATGCAGTTCTGGGTCAAGTCGGCGGCCGACCGCGGCATCAAGTTCAGCTATGCGGTTTCCAGCGGCAACGAGCTCGACCTCGACCTCGCCGATTACGTCAATTTCTTCGTCGATGACCAACACACCAAGCAAATCGTGCTGTTTATCGAGGGCATCCGCCGGCCCGACGCCTTCATGGTCGCTGCCCGGCGCGCCCACGGCGCGGGCAAGCCGATCATCGCCATCAAGACCGGGCGCACGCCGGGTTCCCGGCAAGCATCCAAGTCCCATACCGGCGCCATCGCCGGCGACTACGCCAGCTTCGAGGCCATGTGCGAACGCTACGCCATCATCAACTGCCGGTCCCTGGACGACATGGTGGAGACGACGCTGGCGTTCCAGGGCGGGCGCATTCCCAAGGGGCGGCGCATCGGCATGGTCACCACGTCGGGCGGCACCGTCGATCTGGTCTATGACTATGCCGAGGACCAGGGCATCCAACTGCCCGAATTCAGCCCCCACACCCTGGCCAAGATCGCGTCCCTGGTGCCCATTGAGGCGCGGGTGTGCAACCCGCTCGACTACGGCATTCCGTCGGATTTCGAGGTCGCGTCCGGGGTGTGCGAGGCGGTGCTCAAGGACCCCAATATCGACATGCTGGCCTGGGCCGAAACCCTGTCGCCGAAAAAGACGGTGTGGCAGGACCCGGAACCGATCAAGCGGCTTACGGCGCTGAGCGCGAAGCCGGTGATCGGGTTCGGGCGCATGAACTATAGGGTCCCGGACGGCGGCCTTGCCCTGCAAGAAGACATCGGCTTTCCCTTCCTGCAGGGGTTGGAACCGACGCTCCGCGCCCTCGATGCCCTCGGCTTCTATGGCGAACGCTTAGGCCGCGCGATTCCCCAACTGCCGGCCCCCGGTGGCGCCGAAGGTGATCTCGAAGGTGCGGCGCTGGCTGCGGCGCTCGATGGCCATGGGATGACGGCAGCCAAAAGCGCAATTGTGGCGACGGCGGACGAGGCGGTGGCGGCGGCGGAGGGGATCGGCTTTCCGGTGGCGCTCAAGATCATCTCGCCCGATATCAGCCACAAGACCGAGGTCGACGGCGTGCGCTTGAATCTGACCTGTGCCGACGGGGTGGCGGTGGCTGCCGCATCCCTGGCCGAGGCCCTGAAACGCACCGCGCCCGGGGCCGGGCTATCGGGCTTCCTGGTCCAGGAGATGGCGTCGGGCGTCGAGGTCATCATCGGGGCCCGCGACGATGAGCTTTACGGGCCCATCATCCTGGTCGGCGCCGGCGGCATCCTGGTCGAGCTCGCCCGCGATGTGGCGATCAGATTGCTTCCGGTCACAGCCGATGACGCCAGGGCGATGGTCGCCGAGCTCAACCTCGCCAAGCTGCTCAAGGGTTATCGCGGCTGCAAGCCCGCAGATCAGGACGCGCTGATCGGCGCCATCACCGGGCTCGGCCAATTCTATCTCGACCATCGGCCCTGGCTCGCCGATCTCGAGATCAACCCCTTGATGGTGGGCGAAGCGGGCCGGGGCGTGCGCGCCGTCGATGTGCGCCTGGCGCGCCGCAATCAACAATAAGGAGAGGCAGCGCGATGGATTTTGAACTGCCGGAAGAATTGCGAATCCTCAAAGACGCGGTCCGCCGCATGGTCGATGACCATTTGATTCCGGTGGAACGCGAAAGCTGCGAAGGCGTCAAGCTCAAGCCCGAATACCGTGAAAAGTTCGAGAAGCTGGCCAAGGATCTCGGCATCTGGAAAATGGACGTGCCCGAGGAATATGGCGGCCTCGGCATGGGGTTGCTGGCCACCGTGGTGGTCACCGAGGAGATGTCGCGCACCATCGCCGTGCCGTCCCGGGGCTACCGCATCACCGGGCCCAATGTCCGCGCCATCCTCTATGACCTTTCGGACGACATGAAGCAACGCTATCTGATCCCGGTGCTGGCTGGCGAGAAACAGGCCTGTTTCGCCCAGACCGAGCCCGACGCCGGGTCCGACCCCGGCTCCATGCGCACCACCGCCGTCAAGGACGGCGACCACTATGTCATCAATGGCGTCAAACGCTTCATCACCGGCGCCGACACTGCCGATTTTTGCCAATTGATGGTGGCGACCGACCGCGCCAAGGGCTCGCGGGGCGGCATTTCGTGCTTCATCGTCGATATGGACACCCCCGGGGTCAAGATCACCGCCAAATACCAGACCATGATGGGGGACGAGCCCTGCGAGATCCTGTTCGAAAATGTCCGGGTGCCGGCGTCCCACCTGGTCGGCGGCGTCGGCGAAGGCTTCCGCCTGGGCCAGAAATGGCTGGGGTTCGGCCGCATCAATCATGGCGCCCGCGCCTTGGGCGTGGCCGAACGGTGCCTGGAAATGGCGGCGAGCTACGCCAAGCAGCGCGTCACCTTCGGCAAGCCGTTGTCCGAGCGCCAGGCGATCCAATGGATGCTGGCGGATTCCTTTGTCGAGATCCACGCCTCGCGGCTCATGGTCTATCAGGCCGCAAGCAAGTTCGACAATGGCGGGGACATCCGCCAGGAAGCCTACATGGCCAAGCTTTACGCCGATGAAATGGCGTTCCGGGTCGCCGACCGCTGCATGCAGATCCATGGCGGCATCGGCCTCACCACCGATCTGCCGATCGAGAAGTTCTGGCGCCAGCAGCGCAGCTACCGCATCACCGAGGGCGCCTCCGAGGTCATGCGCATGGTCATCGCCCGCAACGTGTTCCGCATCTATGGTTAAGGTCCGGGGTTAAGGTCCGGGGGGCTAAGGCCAGGGCCGCTTGTAACCACTTGGGCTGCTTGGTAATCTGTCTCAAGGCCGCCATCAAGGGCGGCAAGAACATCCATGATCAGGCTCCGGCACGCCTCTGGGACGGACTTGCCGGCCGCGAGGGAGAAGGATCGCATGTCCACCAAATCATATGAAGCCATCAAGATCGAAAAGGAAAACGGCATCACTTGGGCCATCATGAACCGGCCCGAAAAACGCAATGCCATGTCGCCCCAGCTCCATTACGAGATGGACGAGGCCTTGGCCGAGCTCGCCCTTGATCCCGAGACCCAGGTTCTGGTGATCACCGGCGCCGGCGACGAATCCTTCAGTGCCGGCCAGGATCTCAAGCTCTATTTCCGCGCCACCACCGACAACCCGGTTGAGCGCGCGAAATCGAACAAGGCCTCCAACAATTGGCGTTGGAACCGCTTGACCACCTTTCCCAAGCCCACCATCGCCATGGTCAACGGCTTTTGCTTCGGCGGTGCCTTCACCCAGGTCTGCGCCTGCGATTTTGCCATCGCCGCCGATGAGGCCCAGTTCGGCT
>JAZFWG010000236.1:0-10178 GCA_036448135.1 Alphaproteobacteria bacterium | reverse complement strand
TAAATTAATATTTCCTAGCATCCTTTCGGGGCAACGGCTCAGGCCGTTGCCCCTTTTCTTTGCCGGTTCCCCGGCGTTGGCATCGATGGGTAAGTCCTGGACTGCGGTGGTCATTGCGGGGCTCCGCGGCAAAATCAGGCAATGCCTGAATGGCTTAGCGTCGGTCAGGGGCGCGAGAAAGCAAAAAATGCCCGGCCAGAGACGGATTTGGGCCCGAGCCGCCGTGTAAGGTTTTAAAGGCGGAGATCATCGCCGCCGTCCCATTTTTGCCTGGTTTTGATGCCAGCTTTAACCTCGATCAGGAGGAGCATTCGATGCCCAGATTTGCATACCCCGCCGCCGCGTTGGCCTTGGCCGCGACCTTAGCTATGTCCGGAGCCATGTCCGGCGTGGCCCATGCGCAGAAAAGCGCGCCGAAGGGCGAAATCAAACAAAGCCGGCAGGCCGAGCGCCTGGTCCGCCGCTTCGACACCAACGAGGACGGCAAGGTCACCCTCAAGGAGATCACCGCCTATCAGAAGCGCCTCATGAGCGCGGTCGACGTCAATGGCGACGGTACCCTCAGCGACAAGGAATTCCGCCGTGGCGCCCGGATGATCCGGCGGTTCTCGACCACGACTATGTTCGACCTGTTGGACACCAACGGCGACCGCAAGCTCAGCGCCGATGAGGTCACCGGCCCCACCACCAGGTGGTTTACCCGCTATGATGCCAACGCCAACGGCGTCATGGAGGCCGGTGAATTGCCTGAAAGGCGCCGGGGGCGTGGTGGGAGGCGTGGCCACCGCCGCTAATTCCGGCCCCGATCCAACAGGCTTGGCACCAGCCGGCTAGGTTGGGCCGGACGAATGAGGAAATCGTTCTGGGATTGCAACACGTGCAGGCCAAAGCAATCGATACCACCAGTGTTACGTCCAGGCAGCGGCACGCTGACACCGACGAGAAGCTGCTCGGCCGCATCCAGGCCGGCGACCGCAGCGCCTGGCCGGCCCTGGTCGATCGCCACCTCGGCGCGGTGTTCGGCTATGCCTACCGGGTCCTCGGCGACCATGCCGAGGCCGAGGACGTCGCCCAGGAAACCTTCCTCAGGCTTATGGCCAAGGCCAAGACCTGGCGCAAGGACGGCGCCCGGTTGCGCACCTGGCTCTACCGGGTGGCGGTCAATCTCAGCATCGACCACAAGCGCCGGATGCGGCCGGGCTCGCTTAGCGAGATCGCGGACCCGCCCCATCCCGGCCATGACGAGGCCGGCATGGTCCGCGGGCTGGACTGTTCCAAGGCTCTGCGCCGCGCCCTTGACGGCTTGGGCGAACACCAGCGCCAGGCCCTTTTGCTGGTCCATTACCAGGGCTTTTCCAACAAGGAGGCCTCGGCGATTCTGGGAATCAGCACGCGCGCACTGGAATCCCGCTTGGCGCGGGCGCGGCGCGCGTTGCGTCGGGACTTAAGCCCGGTGATAGCGGAACTGATAGGAGAACAATGATGGCGAAGAGCGGACAAGACGGTAACATGACCCTGGCGCGGTTGCGCGAAATCCTGGCCGCTTACGGCGCATCGCCCCGGCGCTGGCCCAGCGATGAACGCATGGCCGCCGAAGCGCTGCTTGCCGGTTCGCTCAAAGCCCGCGAGGCGGTGACCGAGGCCGCCCGGCTCGATGACGTGCTTGATCGTGATCCGGCGCCGTCGCCATCGCCGGAACTGGCGGGACGCATTCACCGCTATGACATCACCGCGGCCGCCCCCGGGGTGTTCCTCAGGCTGGGCCGGTGGCTCATTGACAGCTACGCGGCGATCGCATTCAGGCCGGCGGCGCTGCCGGCGGCGGTCGTTCTTGCTACCCTTGTGGGTCTCACCGTCGGCTTCGCGCTACCGCACCCCGGCGGCCTCACGCCGTCACTGCCGGAAGTCTTGGTTGTCACGCAAGCCGAACCCGGCATTGACGATGAGTTGTTCGGGACGGAGGCCACGGCGGCGCAGGACACGGATGTGGATGCGGACCTTTGGGCCGGGAATGTACCCCTTGCCGAGCCCGATGGCGCTGGAACCCTGGACGATTTTCCCACCATTTGAAAAATTTGCCGGGTTGCACCCTTCATTCATCGCCGGGCTTTTGGCGCGGTGTCATATTTCTATTTTGCGGGTTCAGATGCGGAAAGAACTAAGGTAAGATTAAACGGTTCTAGAACTCCGGAATGTTGTTTCTAGGTTTCGCGGTATATTCGGATCGCTCTGTTGCAGTTGAACGAATTTCCTGTTCCGTCGAATCCGGTCATGGCACCGGAGTTTCGGTTAGTGCCAATTTTTGGGTGAGGGGGGCATCGATCTATGAAGCGGATACGTGAAAACCAGCCTGGCTTGAGTTCGTCCCGTCCTGGTTGGACTGCCCGTCTTGGTCGGACTGAAAGTGTCGTTGTGGTCGCCGGACTTCTCCTGCTCGCGGGGTGCTCGTCAATCCCCGACGAGGCCAATCCCGTCGAATGGTACAAGGGCGTGGCCGGCCTGTTCCAGGACGACGAGGCCCAGGCCGCCAAGGAACAAGCCATGACATCGGCCACGGCGCAGAAGCCTATTCCGGGCGCCAAGGAGCCTTTCCCCAATCTGTCGTCGGTGCCGTCGCGGCCCCGGGGCGTTACCAGCGACCAAGAACGCCAAAGGATCGCCAAGGGATTGGCTGCCGACCGCGACCGCCCAAAATATTCCGCTGAAACCATCCGCCGCGGCATGGAAGAGGGGGCGCCACCCCCACCGCCGGGGGCAAAGCCGAGCAAGGCCCCGGCTGCCACCAAGGCTCCGGTCACGCCGGCGCCGGCAGCCTCACAGACCGCCAAGGCCCCGGTGACCAAAACGGCGCCACCGCCGCCGCCGGCAGGGATGGTCCTAAGCCCACCGCTGCGCACCGCGCCGCCGCCCGCCGCCGCGCCGCCGCCCGCCGCGCCCCAGCCGGCAAAAACGGTCGGCGAACACTACCGCGCGCAACTCGCGCGTTCGGCGCCGACGGTGTCGACGGCACCGGTTGGCCCCACCAGCCCCCAGGAGTACCAGGCGCGGGAGCGTTCCCCGGGCAGTGCCACGCCGCCGGCGGCGCTGAAGATGACGGCACCCAAGCAGGCGCTATCCAAGCCGCAATCGGTTCAGGTGGCATCGCCCGGCGTGACCGTGGATCCGGGCGCCTTGACCGGCTTTGCCAGGACATTTTCCGGCTCGTACAAGGCGGCGTCGCTGAAATTCGCCAACGGCTCGTCACGCCTCAGCACCAAAAGCCGCCGCGAGCTGCGCAAGGTGGTGAAATTGTACCGCCAGCGTGGCGGCGTGATCAGGGTGGTCGGCCACGCCTCGAGCCGCACCAAGGACATGGATCCCTTGAACCATCAGATCGTCAATTTTCGCATCTCGATGGACCGGGCCGGCGCCGTGACCAGGGAACTGATTCGTCTGGGGGTGAACCGGGACCGGATCATCATTGGCGCCAAGTCCGATCATAATCCGGTCTATTACGAGTTCATGCCGTCGGGCGAAGCCGGCAACCGGCGCACCGACGTTTATATGGAATATTAAGAATACCGGCCGTCCCTAGATCGGGATTATCTTTCCATCCTGGGGCCGGACCCGGCCCTAGGGCCGCCAGCACCACAACCTGATATGAGTACTGACCCCGAAGGATGGATTTTGGCGACGAAACATGGAAGAGGAATTTCAACGCATAAAAAGGCTGCCGCCTTACGTCTTCGCCGAAGTCAATGAGATGAAGGCGCGGGCGCGCGCCGCCGGCGAGGACATCATCGATTTCGGCATGGGCAATCCCGACACGCCCACGCCGCCTCATATCGTCGCCAAATTGATCGAGACGGTGCAGGATCCGCGCACCCACCGCTATTCCAACTCGCGCGGCATCCCCGGCCTGAGAAGGGCCAATTCCGCCTATTACCAGCGCCGTTTCGGTGTCGAGATCGACCCGGAGTCCGAAACCATCGCCACCCTGGGCTCCAAGGAAGGGTTCGCCAACCTGGCCACCGCCATCACCACCCCCGGCGACGTGGTGCTGGTGCCGAACCCGAGCTACCCGATCCATCCCTACGGCTTCATCATCGCCGGCGCCGCGGTGCGCCATGTCCCCATCGGACCGGAAGAGAACTTCATCAAAAATCTCGAGCGGGCGGTGAAGCATTGCGTGCCGTCGCCGCTGGCGCTGGTGCTCAACTTTCCCGCCAATCCCACCACCCAGGTGGTCGATCTTGATTTCTACGCCGAGGTGGTCGATTTCTGCCGCCAGCACGAGATCTACATCCTGTCGGATCTGGCCTATGCCGAGATCTACTACACCGACACCCCGCCGCCGTCGATCCTCCAGGTTCCGGGCGCCAAGGACATCGCCATCGAGTTCACATCGGTCAGCAAGACCTATTCGATGCCGGGGTGGCGCATCGGCTTTGCCACCGGCAACCGGACCCTGATCGCGGCCCTGACCCGGATCAAGTCCTACCTCGATTACGGGGCCTTTACCCCGGTCCAGGTCGCCGCCGCTGCCGCCCTCAACGGCCCGCAGGACTGCATCGCCGAGATCCGCGACCGCTATCGCGAACGCCGCAATGTTCTCGTCGAGGGCCTCAATTCGGCGGGCTGGCCAGTGACGCCGCCACCGGCCACCATGTTCATGTGGGCGCCGATCCCCCCGGTCTTCGCCGAACTGAAGTCCCTCGAATTCTCCAAGCTGTTGCTGCGCGAGGCCAAGGTCGCGGTGTCGCCGGGCATCGGTTTCGGCGAATATGGCGACGGCTATGTCCGCATCGCCATGGTCGAGAACCGCCAGCGCATCCGTCAGGCCGTACGCAACATCCGGACCTTCATTCGCGCCGCCGACAAGCTGTTGGCGGGGGCGGAAAACCGGGCAGTCGCCTCTTGAGCGAGCCGTTGAATATTGCCGTCGCCGGACTGGGAACGGTCGGCGCCGGAACCCTGGGCTTGATCGCCGACCAAGGCGGTCTGCTGGCGCGGCGTTGCGGCCGGCCCATCCGCGTTGTTGCAGTGTCGGCCCGCGACCGGGGGCGCGACCGTGGTGTCGATCTTTCCGGCTATGAATGGCACGACGATCCGGTGGCGATGTGCGGGGCCGCCAATGTCGACGTGGTGGTGGAGCTGATCGGCGGCTCAGATGGCGTCGCCAAGGCGGTGATCGAAGCCGCCATCGCCGCCGGCCGGCATGTGGTGACCGCCAACAAGGCCTTGGTCGCCCTTCACGGCACGGCGTTGGCGCTCGCCGCCGAGGCCAAGGGGGTGTCGCTGAATTACGAGGCCGCGGTCGCCGGCGGCATTCCCGTCATCAAGGCCCTGCGCGAGGGGCTGGCGGCCAACGACATCAAGCGGATTTACGGCATCCTCAACGGCACCTGCAATTACATCCTCTCGACCATGCGCGAGAGCGGGCGTGAATTCGCCGATGTTCTTGCCGACGCCCAGAGGCTGGGATTCGCCGAGGCCGATCCCAGCTTCGATGTCGACGGCATCGACGCCGCCCACAAGCTCGCCATCCTCACCGCGCTGGCCTATGGCTGCGAGGTCAATTTCGCCGGCGTTTACAGCGAAGGCATCGGCCGGATATCCGCCCTCGATATTCAGTTCGCCGACGAACTCGGCTACCGCATCAAACTGTTGGGCATCGGCCGGCTGACGGAATTCGGCGTCGAACAGCGGGTGCACCCATGCCTGGTGCCGCTCAGCGCGCCCATCGCCCATGTCGAAGGGGTGTTCAACGCCGTCGTCGCCGAAGGCGATTTCGCCGGGACCACGGTCTATGAGGGCCAGGGCGCCGGCGCCGGTCCCACCGCGTCGGCGGTGGTGGCCGACCTCATGGACATCGCCCGCGGCCAGAGCGTGCCGACATTCGCGGTGCCGGCGACGGCGTTGCGGACGCTGGAGGCCGCGCCGATGGAGCGCCATCGCGGCGCCAATTACATCCGTCTCATGGTGGTCGACCAACCCGGCGTCATCGCCGACATCACCGCCGCGTTCCGGGACGCGCGTATTTCCCTTGAATCCATGTTGCAACGGGGCCGCGCCCCCGGCGAGACGGTGCCGATCGTCCTCGTCACCCACGAGACCGAGGAAGTGGCAATGACCTCTGCCCTTGCAAAAATCGAAAAGCTGGATACGGTCTTGGAACAACCATGTATGATCCGCATTGAATCTCTTTAGGCCATTGGCCGGATAATGGGAGGGAACATGGCTGAAGCGGCAATCGAACTCAAAGTTGCGGTGATGGACCGCAATCTGGCCCTGGAGGCGGTGCGCGTCACCGAGGCCGCGGCGCTGGCGTCATCGCTGTTGATGGGCCGCGGCGACGAGATCGCCGCCGATCAGGCCGCCGTCGATGCCATGCGCAAGGCCTTGAGCAGCCTGCTCATCGACGGCACCGTGGTGATCGGCGAAGGCGAACGCGACGAAGCGCCGATGCTTTTTATCGGCGAGAAGGTCGGTGCCGGCGGGCCCAAGATCGACATTGCGCTGGATCCCCTGGAAGGCACGACGATCACCGCCAAGGGCGGCCAGAACGCCCTTTCGGTCATCGCCATGGCCGAGGCCGGGGGGTTCCTCAATGCGCCGGACGTTTATATGGACAAAATCGCAATCGGCGACGATCTGCCCGACGACATCGTCGATCTCGATTTGGAACCGGCCGAGAATCTCAAGAACCTGGCCAAGGCCAAGAAGGAGGACATCTCCAACCTGGTGGTGTGCATCCTCGACCGGCCGCGCCATGCCGAACTCATCGCCAAGGTCCGCGATGCCGGCGCCCGCATCATGCTGATCACCGATGGCGACGTCTCCGGCGTCATCGCCACGTCCCAGCCGCAAAGCGGTGTCGACATGTATCTCGGCAGCGGCGGGGCGCCTGAAGGTGTGCTGGCGGCGGCGGCGCTGCGCTGCATCGGCGGCTTCATGCAGGGCCGGCTGTTGTTCCGCAACGACGATGAACGGGGCCGGGCGACCCAATGGGGCATCAAGGATTTCGACCGCAAATACGGCCTCGAGGATATGGCGAGCGGCAATGTCATGTTCGCCGCCACCGGGGTGACCGACGGCGCCATGGTCCATGGCGTGCGCCGCTTCCAGGGCGGCGCCACCACCCAGTCGATCATCATGCGATCGAAGACCGGCACCGTGCGCCGCATCGAAACCGAGCACAATTTCAACCGCAAGTCCGGTTTCGGCCCTATGGACCATTAGGGTGGGTGCCCATAAAGGATTGCGATGACGGCGGCGGAGCCCGAATTTCTCGGCGTCGGCTGCTCGTTCAGCGGCAAATCATGGCGGCCGCGCTTGGCCGAGGACCGCCTCGGCCTGACCTTGGCGCAACGTTTGTCGCTTCCGGAAATCGTCGGCCGCGCCCTTGCTGCCCGTGGCATCGGCGCCGATGACGCCGAGGCTTATCTCAATCCGACGCTGCGGGAGCTTCTGCCGGACCCCTCCCATCTCAAGGACATGGACACCGCCGCCCGGCGCATCGCCCGGGCCGTCACCGGGGGTGAGAACATCGCCATCTTCGGTGACTATGATGTGGACGGCGCCACCTCATCGGCGCTGCTGAAGCGCTTCCTTGGCGCCGTCGGCGCCGAGGCCACGGTCTACATCCCCGACCGCATCCGCGAAGGCTATGGCCCCAATGAGGCAGCCCTTCTGGCGCTCCACGACCAGGGCGCCAAGGTGGTGATCACGGTCGATTGCGGCATCACCGCGTTTGAGCCCCTGGCCGCCGCCCGGCGCGCCGGTTTGGACGTCATCGTCATCGATCACCATGTCGCCGAGCCGCAATTGCCCGAGGCCCTGGCCGTGGTCGATCCCAACCGCTTGGACGAGAGCTCGCCGCACCGCCAGCTCGCCGCCGTCGGTGTCACCTATCTCCTGGTCGTCGCCGTCAACCGCGAGCTGCGCCGTACCGGCTGGTACGGTGATGGCAGCGGCCGGGCGGAGCCGGACCTGCTCGGATGGCTCGACCTCGTCGCCCTCGGCACGGTCTGCGACATGGTGAAGCTTACCGGGGTCAACCGGGCCCTGGTCGCCCAGGGCCTCAAGGTCATGGCCCAGCGCCGCAACCCCGGCCTTGCCGCCCTCGGCGATGTCGCCCGCCTGGACGCCCCGCCCGATGCCTGGCATCTCGGCTTTCTCCTCGGCCCCCGGGTCAATGCCGGCGGCCGCGTCGGCGAGGCCGACCTCGGGGTGCGGCTTCTGACCACCGCCGATGGCGCGGAAGCCGCCCGCCTGGCGCAGCGGCTCGATGACCACAATGCCGAGCGCCGCGAGATCGAGGCCCGGGTGTTCGAAGACGCCATGGCCCAGGCCGCCGAGACCGACACCGCTGCCCTGGTGTTCGTCGCCGCCCAGGGCTGGCATCCCGGTGTCATCGGCATCGTCGCCTCGCGCCTGGGCCAGCATTTCGCCCGGCCCGCCTGCGTCGTCGCCTTGGACGCGGATGTCGGCAAGGGCTCGGGCCGCTCGGTCGCAGGCGTCGATCTCGGCGCCGCCGTCATCGCCGCCCGCCAGGCCGGGCATCTGGTCAATGGTGGCGGCCATGTCATGGCGGCGGGCTTCACCGTCGCCCGCGACCGGCTGGACGGGCTCCGCGAGTTCCTCACCGCGCGCATCGCCCAGGAGCTGGCGCAAAGCGGCTATACGCCCACCTTGATGGTCGATGGCGCCTTGAGCCCCAAGGCCGCCAATACCGAACTGGTCGATATCATCGGCCGCCTCGCGCCATTCGGCATCGGCAATCCCGAGCCCCGCTTCGCATTTCCCCGTATCCGCGTGGTCAAGGCCGACATCGTCGGCGAGAACCATGTGCGCTGCATCATCGCCGGCGAGGATGGCGGCCGCCTCAAGGCCATCGCCTTCCGTGCCGCCGGCACCGCGCTGGGCGACGGCCTGCTCCATGGCAAGGGCATGGCCCTTCACGTCGCCGGCCACCTCAGGCGCGACGACTGGATGGGCCGCAACGGGGTCCAGCTGGTGGTCGATGACGGCGCGCCGGCGGCATGATGGCCGATTGGCCGGGAGCGGGGGAAACGGCTTGATTTTCTCCCCCATCCCCCTTAGATCAGAGCGCACTCAGGCCCTTGGTGCGACCCCATCGTCTAGAGGCCTAGGACACTGGCCTTTCACGCCGGCAACACGGGTTCGAATCCCGTTGGGGTCACCAGCTTCCGCAAAACCTATGTCAACCAGCAATATCAAGGGGTTGAGGGGGGGCTTGGTAATGCTTCCCCACAGGTTTTGACCAGAACAACAAGCCCCCACCACCGCGACACTTGTGAAGGGAAGGAACCAGCGAAGGGCCCGAGTGGCAGACTTGGGCCATATTTAGTTGAAGACCGCGCCATTGACACCACATGTAGCCATAATCGCAACTGACTCCTCCCTGTGTGCCGCTGCTACCGCTGGCCGTGACACTGTGGGGGGGGAGGGCGAGGGAAAATCCGATGCTAGGATTTATCGCCAGATTTGTGATGTTGTTCATCATGGGCGCAATTGCGTTGGCTAGTCTAGTGGGTGTCTTGGTCGGGCTGCCTCTGGAGTGGGTAGGCTACGAGTGGACCGATGAAAACTGGATTTGGTTATTTTGGGGCTGCATCGGTAGCGGGGCCATTGTCGTGGTTTACTCCGGCCTCTACCGTGGCATGCTTTTGAAGTAGCCACGGCCCCCCTGCTGATCAGCACACATAGTGACTGAACGACCTGCGAGGGGCCTTACTGGCACCGCTCCCAGGTTCTCCTACTTGCCGCTCCCGCGCACGGGCTACGGGTTCGGGCCAAGGTTGGTGCGGTGGCAGGGGTTACCTCTCTTTGAGCTTCATCCACCACCTGCGGGCCCGCCATCCTCACCCACGCCAGCCTAGCTGCGCATACGCAGCGGCAAGGTTGAGGTCGCGCTCATCTTCGGTGAGAAGTTGGTGCGGCGCATCAGCAGCCGAGGCCAGGGCCCCACGTGCTGTTCCGCACGCCCGAAGGCCGAGTCCGGGTCATGGTGAAGCTCTTGCTCACGGGCTTGGCATCGCGCCTCTTGTGGGTCGCGGCCGGGGATGGCGGGCTCATCTGAGCCCACCCCTGGCCAGGGCGCTGTCATCTCTAAATTGCCATGAAATCGACGCCATCCTGCAGTAAAAGACAGTAAAAGTCCCGGCTTTTGGGCA
>JAZFWG010000235.1:0-9287 GCA_036448135.1 Alphaproteobacteria bacterium | reverse complement strand
TTGCCGTCCGGTCCATCGAAAACGTAGGTCTTTTCGACTTTCTCCCATGGCAATTCGCGGCGCTCTTTGCTGATCGCATCACGCAATCGCGTGAAGTCCTTCTCTTTGGCCAGGAACGCCTTACGGGCCTCGACCCAAGCTCCATGGGACAAAACCTTGTGGTTTTCCATGTCACGTCCCCATTCGCCGGTTTTCAAATCTTCCCCGGCCGATTTCTAGGTGGTTAGTCCCTGCCCGAGGCGATCTGCTGGTGGGGTTGTTCCAGGTCCCCGGCGGGGCCGCCCTTTGCCCCCTCGGTGGCTTCGGCGCCAAGTTCGATCTCTTCGATGTGCTCCGCGCGCTTGGTGATCTTGTCCGATGAGATCTGGATGTCGTGGATGTCGCGGCCGGCGAGGTCGAAATGGCTCTTCAAGCTGCCGACCCGCTTATCGAGGCGGCCGATATCGCCTATCAGGGTCTGGACCTCCTTCTGGATGACGTGGGCTTGTTCGCGCATGGTGGCGTCCTTGAGCACCGCGCGCACCGTATTGAGCGTCGCCATCAGGGTGGTGGGCGAGACGATCCACACCCGTTTGCGGTATGAGCGCTCCACCACGTCGGGGAAGTTGGCGTGGAGCTCGGCATAGACCGCTTCCGCGGGCAGGAACATCAGGGCCGATTCCGCGGTCTCGCCGGGGATGATGTAGCGTTCGGCGATGTCATTGACATGCTTGAGGATATCGGCGCCGAACGCCTTGCCGGCGCGGGCGCGGGCGCCGTTGTCCTTGGCCGCGGCGAGGGCGTGGTAGCTCTCCAGCGGGAATTTGGCATCGATGGCGATGGGCCCCGGCGGGTTGGGCAGCTTGAGCAGGCAGTCGACCCGCCGGCCGTTCGAGAACTGGGCCTGGAACTGGTAGGCCGAGGGCGGCAGGGCGTTTTGCACCAGATCGATGAGCTGAATTTCGCCGAAGGCGCCGCGGGCCTGCTTGTTGGCGAGGATGTCCTGGAGCCCGACCATCTGGGTCGAGAGCTCGTTGATGTTCTTCTGCGCCGCGTCGATGACGGCGAGGCGCTTCTGGATGTCGGTCATGGTGGCGGTGGTGCGGGTGGTCGATTTGTCGAGCCCGTCGCTCAGGCGTTTGGCGACGTCGGCCAAGCGGTCTTCCAGTAGCTTGGCCAGCGTACGTTCCTGGGCCTGAAGGCGCTCCGAAAGCTGGGTCTGGGCCATGTTCTGGCCTTCCGCCATCTGGCGCAGCCGGCCGAGAAGCTGTTCACCGCGGAGCAGGATGAACAGCACCAGCACCGCGACCAGGACCGCCGCGGCCGAAGCCAATATTGTAACAAAGCTGAGATCCATCGATTAAGGCTAACACGTCGCGGGCGTCACCGCGATATCCTTGACGCCGGGCCGAGGGCGGCATACCTAAGACACCATCCATTGGCGCCAAGGCATAAAGGAACTGGGCGAGGCCACATGGCGATCAGGGACATTATCACGGCGCCGGATCCGCGCCTCAAGGTCAAGTGCGATCCCGTCGCCACGGTCGACGACGGCGTCCGCGCCCTGATGGACGATTTGGTGGCGACCATGTTTTCGGTGCCCGGCATCGGCCTCGCGGCGCCCCAGGTCGGGGTTCGCCAGCGCGTCATCGTCGTCGATGCCGGTGGCGGCGCCGTCGGCAAGCGCGAGCCCATGTGCTTCGCCAATCCTCGGATCCTGTGGGCCTCGGACGAGACCCAGGTGTGTGAGGAAGGCTGTTTGTCGCTGCCGGATCAGTTCGCCGAGGTGACGCGCCCCGCCGGGATCAAGCTCGGCTATCTCGACCGCGGCAACCAAGCCCAAGTACTTGACGCCAGCGGTCCGTTCGCCACCTGCATCCAGCACGAGATCGACCATCTCGAAGGCATCCTGTTTGTCGATTACCTGAGCGTACTGAAGCGCGGCATCATCCTAAGAAGGCTCGTCAAGGCGCGGAAGTCCCAGGCCCAGAAGGTTGCGGTCGGGGCCGGCGCGTAAAGACCATGGCGGTGCAGCGCCTGGTATTCATGGGGTCTCCCGAATTCGCCGTGCCCTCCCTCGAGGCTCTGGCCGAAGCCGGATTCGAGATCGCCGCGGTCTATACCGCGCCGCCACGCCCGGCGGGCCGTGGCCATCACGAGCAACGCTGCGCGGTCCACCAGGCGGCGGCGGCGCGGGGCATCGAGGTCCGCACGCCCACCGATCTCAAGGATGAAAACGAGCAGAAGGATTTCGCCGCGCTTGAGGCCGACGCCGCGGTGGTGGTGGCCTATGGCCTGATCCTGCCGCCGGCGATCTTCCAGGCGCCCCGGCTCGGCACCATCAATGTCCACGCCTCGCTGCTGCCGCGTTGGCGTGGTGCGGCGCCGATCCAGCGCGCCATCCTGGCCGGGGACGACCAGAGCGGCATCACCATCATGCAGATCAACAGCGGCCTCGATACCGGCGACATCCTGGCCCAGGAACGGGTGCCGATCACCGACATGACCACGGCGGAGACGCTCCATGACCAACTCGTCCGCTTAGGCGCGCGGATGATCGTAGACGCCCTCCGGGGCCTGGATGACGGCACCGTCACGCCCACCCCGCAGCCGATCGGCCAGGCGTGCTACGCACCCAAGCTCGACCGCACCGAAGGCTATCTCGATTGGTGCCGTCCGGCGGCGGACCTGCAGCGCCAGGTCAGGGCTTTGGTACCGTGGCCGGGGGCCTGGTTCAGCCGAGGCGGTGTCCGCATCAAGGTGCTGGGCGCCGAGATCGTCCGTGGCCGCACCGGGGCCGAGCCGGGATTGGTGCTCGACGGACGGCTCACGGTCAATTGCGCAGATGGCGGCCTCCGCCTCACCCGGCTTCAGCGCCAGGGCCGCGCGCCGATGGCGGCGGCGGAGTTTCTCCGCGGTTTCGATCTTGGCGAAGGCGACTTGCTCAGTGCCGAGGATGAAGATACCCCGGCGTCGAGACCGAAACCCCGGCCATGACCCGGTACAAGCTCACCATCGAATATGACGGCGGTCCCTTTGTCGGCTGGCAGCGCCAGGAAAACGGCTTTTCGGTGCAGCAGGCATTGGAGGAGGCGGTCGAGGGCTTCTGCCAAGAGACCGTGACCGTGTTCGGCGCCGGGCGCACCGATGCCGGCGTCCATGCCTGGGGCCAGGTCGCCCATATCAACATCGCCAAGGACACTTCGGCCAAAACTGTGCGCGATGCCCTCAACGACCATCTCAGGCCCCAGCCCATCGTGGTGCTGGCGGCCGAGGCGGTGGCGGCGGATTTCGATGCCAGGTTCTCGGCACGCCAGCGCGCCTATGAGTACCGCATCATCATCCGCAGCGCGCCCTTGGCCCTGGACCACGGCCGCGCCTGGCATCTGATCCAGGACCTCGACCACGGGGCCATGGCCGCGGCGGCGAAGGTCCTGGTGGGCAAGCATGACTTCACCAGCTTTCGCGCGGTGAATTGCCAGGCGGAGTCCCCGGTCAAGACCCTGGACAGCCTCGAGGTCAGCCGCGACGGGCCCTTGATCCTGATCACGGCGCGGGCGCGGTCGTTCCTCCACAATCAGGTCCGCATCATCGCCGGCACCCTGAAATCGGTTGGCGAAGGCAAGTGGGGGGCGGACGACGTCAGCCAAGCCCTCGCCGCCCGTGACCGGGCCCGGGTAGGGCCAACGGCGCCGGCCCATGGGCTCTATCTCACCGAAGTTCTGTACTAGCTACCCGAACTATCCCGAACTATCCCTGCTGGGGGAAAACGCGGCCCTGCAATGATACCGATGGGCACGTACAGTTTATGTACATTCTAGTTGTGCAATATATATCAAGATAATGTTTATTAAGGTGGGTTGATACGTATATATATACATAGTATATATAGTGTTATGGATGAAAAAGGCTTGGATATCAAGCTCAACCCGGACCGCCGGGTGATGGTCAGTGTCACCACCACCTTGGAAGAGCTCGCCAAGGCGCTCAAGACCGGCCGGCTGGTTATCGACCTCAATGAGGCCGATGTGGCGTCCGCCGGGCCCGGGGCGCTGACTGCCATCGAGGTCCGGCGCATCTGCGGCCAATATGGTGCCGAGAGCTTCGCCGCCAATTTGTTGTGGGAGATCGCCCAGGCCGGTGATGCCGGCATCACCTCGACCGCCCTCAAGGAGGTGCTGGGGCTCGAATCGTCGCAGCGCCTGGCCGGCGTCTTCAGCGGCTTGGGCAAGACCTTGGAGCGACTGGTTCCCGGCCGCAAGGGTAGGTTTCTCGCGCGCCAATGGCTCACCGAGAGCGCCGAGTATCTCTATCGAATGCCCGCCGAGGTGCGTGCCACCGTGCTCGGCCATTACGGCTGAGGCGCTATCGGCCACCCATCGGTTGTCAGTCGGGGCCGATGACCATGCCGTTGGCGATCAGCGTGATGATGATGTCGATGAAAAGATTCACCAGCACGATGCCGATCGCCTGGAATGGGTTGATGGAGAGCACCGTGCGCGCCACGTACCACTGATAGAGGAAGATCGCCACCATGGCCGCCACGGTCAGGAACCGGGCCGAGGGACCGACCACTTGGGCGATGATCGCGGTGGGTAGGAACACCGCCACCTGCAGGACATTGGCCCAATTGTGGGCGACGATGAAACGGATGTAATTCTGGTCGCGGTTGAGGCGATGCGCCAACGCCACCATCGCCAGGGGAAAGGCGGTCCAGCTGATGATATAGGCCAAACTCTCGACCAGGGTGAGGCGTAGCGCTCCCGCGGTGATGTTGGGTTGATCGAGATTGAACAGGATCAGAAACACAAAGGCGGGCGCCACGATCACGGCGGCCTGGAATGAGCGCCAGAATCCCGTGATAGAGGCGTCGAAATGGTCCTGCCCGCGGGGGTCGAGACGCGCCAGGCGCCAGGCGCCGTATAGTGCCGCGTACAACTCCGGTACCGTAATCATACCCAATTATGGCTTATCGGCGGTCATTTCTGGGGAAAATATCCGTCGAGCACCATCTTATAGATCTCGGCCAAGGCGGTAAGGTCGCTGACCGCCACCCGTTCGTCGGCCTTGTGCATGGTCTGGCCGACCAGGCCAAATTCGGCCACCGGACAGGCGCGGTGGATGAAGCGCGCGTCCGAGGTGCCGCCGGTGGTCGAGAGGTCGGGCACCCGCCCGGTGGCCTTTTGCACCGCGTTGGACAGAAGCTCGCTGAGCTCGCCCGGCGGGCACAGGAAAGGCTCGCCGTTAAGGTGGGTCTTGAAATCATAGCGCCCGCCGACCTGGTCGAAGGTTTGGCGCAGCCACTGGATCAGGGTTGCCGAACTGTGCTTATCATTGAAGCGGATATTGAAGGTCGCAGACACCTGGGCCGGGATGATGTTGGTCGCGGGGTTGCCGATATCGATGGTGGTGACCTCGATGGTCGAGGCCGGGAAATGCTCCGTGCCGTCGTCATATTGGTGCTCGATGATCGTCGTCAGCATCTTCAAAAGCCGCGGCACCGGGTTGTCGGCGAGGTGGGGGTAAGCCGTGTGTCCCTGGGTGCCGTAAAGCGTAAGATGGCCGACCAGGCTGCCGCGGCGGCCGATCTTGACCATGTCGCCGAGTCGTTCGGGGTTGGTCGGCTCGCCGACAACACAGACGTCAAGTTTCTCGCCGCGCTCTGCCAGCCACTCCAGGACCTTGATGGTGCCGTTGATCGACAAGCCTTCCTCGTCGCCGGTGATCAGCATGCTGATGGAGCCGTCGAAATCCCCTTGCCGGCTCTCGAGGAAACAGGCCACCGCCGCCACGAAACAGGCGATACCGCCCTTCATGTCGGAGGCGCCGCGGCCATAGAGCTCACCGTCGATGATCTCGGCGCCGAACGGGTCGACGGTCCAGCTTGCCGTATCGCCGACCGGGACCACGTCGGTATGGCCGGCATAGCAGAAATTGGGCGCTTGATCGCCGAGCCTGGCATAAAGATTGTCGATGTCCGCGGTGCCGTCCTCGGAGAAGGTCAGGCGGTGGCAGGTGAAGCCAAGAGATTCCATCGCGTGGTGGAGAACATCGAGGGCGCCTTCGTCCTTGGGTGTCACCGAGGGGCAGCGGATCAGCGCCTGGGCCAGGGCCAGGGGTTCGGTGAGGGATTGGGTGGGCGTCGTCATTGGCGCAGCAGTTCGTTGATCGAGGTCTTCGACCGGGTCTGTTCGTCCACCCTTTTGACGATGACGGCGCAGTAGAGCCCCGGCCCCGGGCTGCCGTCGGGCAGGTTCGCGCCCGGCAGCGTGCCTGGCACCACCACCGAATAGGACGGCACCCGTCCTTGATGGATCTCGCCGCTGGCGCGGTCGACGATCTTGGTCGAGGCGCCGATGAAGACCCCCATGGAGACCACGGCGCCGGTCTCGACGATGACGCCCTCGGCGATCTCGCTGCGGGCGCCGATGAAGCAGTTGTCCTCGATGATCACCGGATTGGCTTGCAGGGGCTCCAACACCCCGCCGATGCCAACGCCGCCGGAGATATGGCAGTTCTTGCCAATCTGGGCGCAGGAGCCGACGGTGGACCAGGTGTCGATCATGGTGCCGGAGCTCACATAGGCCCCGAGATTGACGAAACACGGCATCAGCACGGCGCCGGACGCGATATAGGCGGATCGCCGCACCACGCAGTTGGGCACGGCGCGGAAGCCGGCGGCGCGGAAACGCGCTTCATCCCACCCAGCGAATTTCGACGGCAGCTTGTCGAACCAGGGTGCGGGGCCGCGGGATGCATCGGTGGGCCCGCCCGGGATCGGCGCCATGTCGTAGAGGCGGAAGGACAACAGCACCGCCTTCTTGGCCCATTGGTGGACCTGCCACGCGCCGTCGATCTTCTCGGCGACCCTGAGCCGCCCGCTGTCGAGTTCTTCGAGTGTGGTCTCGATGGCGTCGGCGATCTCCCCTTTGGTCGCGGGGGTGATGGTACCGCGCTGTTCCCAGGCGTCGTTGATGATGGTTTGCAGGTTCGGAGCACTCATGGTCGGCCAATCCGGTACGGTTATCTGGACGTGGAATGGCCCAGAACTGGACGTGGAATGGCCCAGAACATGCTTGAGCCGTTCTCGGCTGTCAAGCGTCGCTGCGGGGTCAGCGATCCCGGTCCCGGGCCGCCGCCACCCGTTCGAGCCAGCCCACCAAATAGCAGGTGACATGGTGTATATGGTCCTCGTCCTCAGGCTGGTCTTGCGGGGTATCCGGGTGCGCCGCCGATGTCACCAGAACCGTGGTCATGCCAAGGTCCGCCGCCGGGGCCAGGTTGCAGGCGATGTCCTCGAACAGGATGGCGCCTTTGGGGTCGATGTCATGGCTCGCGATCAAGGCTTGGTAGCATTGGGGATCGGGCTTGGGGATATAGCCGGCATCGGCGACATCGAAGATGCCATCGAAATGATCATGGACCCCGAGCCGCTCAAGCACGGTCCTGGCATGGCTGTGGGGACCGTTGGTGAAGACCAGCTTGCGGCCGGCCAAGCGGTCGAGCACGGCCACCAACGCCGGGCTTTCGGGCACCACCGACACATCGATTTCGTGGACATAGGCAAGGAAATGATCCGGGTCGACGCCGTGGTTGTCCATCAGGCCGCGCAGCGTGGTGCCGTAATGGTGGAAGTAGTCCTTCTGGATCCGCCGCGCCGCCGGGAAATCGAGGCCGAGCAGGCTGGAGATGAACTCCCCCATGCGCCGGTCGATCTGATCGAACAGGCGGCAATGGGCGGGATAGAGGGTGTTGTCGAGATCGAACACCCATTCGCAAATGTGGTCGAGGGCCATGCCGTCGGCCGCGGCTACGCCTGGCTCGTGGCCAACATCCAGTTCATTAGAGGCCGGCTCACCCGGGGCATCCCGGGTGTCCATGGGGAGTTTCCTAACCATGGCGCTAGTGTGGGGGCGCCGGGCGGTCCTGACAAGTCCTGATCCGATTCCGCTCAGGGCCCGCTTTCACCTGTTTCCACAACCCCAGGCCCGGCGACCAGGGCATGTGAGATCACCAAAATTTGATCCCCGGCGAGGCCCTCGGGAACCATGTGAATAGCTAAGAAGGTACTGGATTTCTGCGGTTGTTAGAATCCAGTCCGGGGCCGGACGTAACCGTTCCTTAAGGGCTCACGGGGTATGCTTTGGGAGAGAAGGACTCGTTGTGATTCGAAGAGTTTTCAGGACCCGGATGAATGCGCATTTGAGTTCCTCATAGTTGCGTGACCCCGCGGCCCGGCGGCAAATCGGTAAGTGAAGGTTGCGTTGATAGGCAGGATGCCGACAGTCGATATCCATGTAGGATAGCCATGAAGAAAGAGCCCATAACACGTTTCGTAGGTAACGGTCACGGTAGCGCCTTGGGGGCTGACGGGGACCGTTTTACCGTGCCCGCGTTTTGCGCGTCGGACGTGATGTTGGAGCTCGCCCCGAATTTGGGGATCGTTTTTGCCGCCGGTGCCACGGTGGCGCTTGTGGGCCGATCGCCCCAGGACCTTCTCAAGCTGTCCTTCTTTGACTTGGTTTCGTCGAAGGACCGGTCGCTGGTACGCCGGATCATGAAACACGCCTCCACCGGAGAGCGTATCGAAAGCGCCATAATCCATCTCGATAGCTCCAATGGCGAATCACCGCCATTGACGCTGGGCGGGTATCACCTGCCCGACATGAAAGGGCATTACTTCCTGACCCTGAGGCTGAATGAAGCCAAGCGGGCTACCAATTATCCCACCGAAGCTACCGGCAAGGGCAAAACGAGCCTGCCCAGTGCCCAGAAATTCTCCGAGCAGGTGGGCAAGCGGCTGTTCGCTCTGCGCGAAAGCAGTGATGATTACCAACTGACCTTCTTGCGGCTCGGCATGCTGGCGGAACTCTACCAAAGGCTCCCAACCGGCGCCCGCCGCAGCTTGATGACCGGTCTCGGCCGCTCGCTGCGCTCGCGGTCGATCAACGGCAGGCTCGCCGGTCAGTTCAGTCAAGACTGCTTCGGGATCGTCCACACCAAGGACGGGGATATGGGCACCCTGGTCCAGGAGATCGCAGCCAACGCCCACGTACTCGATCCCGATAAGGGCGGCTTCGACATCGATTCGGCGACCGTCGATCTGGACGTGACCGGGATGAGCCAAGCCGATACGGTCGCGGCGGTGATTTACGCAGCCGATCATTTCTGCACCGCGCCGGCGGAAGACTTCGCCATCGAAACCCTTTCCACCAGCCTCTATTCCATGGCCGGAGAAGTGGTGCATCGTTCAAGCGAATTGAAGGCGTTGGTGTCCTCGGCCAATTTCTCCATGGCATTCCAGCCGG
>JAZFWG010000234.1:0-6059 GCA_036448135.1 Alphaproteobacteria bacterium | reverse complement strand
CGGGCTTGAAGTCCACCACGAGGCGGATGGACTGGCCCTTGAAATGCTTCGCCGCATCGAATTCCGCCGCCGCCGCCTTGCCAGCGCTGAAAGCGCCAAGGGCCAGCAACAGGGCCGCCAAGGCCGGGATAATGGGCTGAATGCGTGTTCGACGTGCAGAGGAAACAAATTTCAACATGATGTGGTTCCTTTCCGATGCCGATGTTTCGGTGCACGGGTTCTATTTGGATACCGAATCCAATTCTTTGAGGATGGGGCTGTATTTGGTGGTGTTGCCGCCACGGACCCCGGTGAGGACGTTGCCGGCCCTGCCCTTCAGCTTGGCTTTTTCCACCGCCAGGTCGATCCGATTGACGCCAGGTTCCCGGAACACGTTCATCGGGTCCTTGCCGTTCTCAACGTCCCTGAGGGCGTCCTCAAGCAACTGGCGGTAAAGGATGATGCCCTTGTCGGACCGGCCCAGGGTCTCCTTGGTGCGGTCGGTGATGGCGCCTTGGGATATCCAGGCGACGATGTCCTGGCCTGAGTTGTTGTCAAGGATGTCCCACTGGGGCAGCCCCGATTGGTCGAGTTCGGGCACCGGCGCGTCATAGAACGGGATGTCCTCGGACTTCTGGGGCACGATTTTCATGCCCGAGGCCGGGGTGTAGCAGCGATACCACCAATATGCGGTGTTCTCGTCATCGATGGGGACGCGGATCTGGAACACCGGGGTGGCTTCGCTGCCGCTTTTGAGGTAGTTGGGGAAGATGACAGGGTGGCCGACCGCCCAGTCCTCGTCCGCCTCGGTTTCGCCTTCCAAGATGCGCCGCTTGACGATGCCGTGCTCGAAGACGTCGAAGCCGATCTTTTGGTGGGACTGGCGCGAGCGCTGCCTCTCGGGCGCGCCGAGTTTGTCCACCACATAGTTGAACATGTGCTGGTGCAGCCATTCCACGTGCACCGGGTCCAACGAGTTCTCCATGATCTGTAGCCAGTTACAGGGGATGACGGCGTAGCCGACCTCGCGCAGGGCATCGTCCATGACGAAAAGGTCCCACGGCGGCAGCAGCGGGGCCGGGTCCGGCCCCAGGTAGCCAAAGAACATGCCCCCGGCCTCGGCCACCTTGTACGCGGGGGTGACGACCTTGTCCTTGAAGCGCCCGTCCGGATCTTCGGTTTCCTCATAGGGCTGTTCGATGCAGGCGCCGGTCTCATCGTAAAGCCAGCCGTGGTAGGCGCAGCGCAGGCCACATTTTTCCGGGATGCCGTAAACCAAAGACATGCCCCGGTGCCGGCAGCGGGCTGTGATCAATCCGTAGGTGCCCGAGAGGTCGCGGTAGAGCACCAGCTCTTCCCCCAGCAGCTTGACCGGGAAGGTATCGCGGCCCTTCATTTGAGAGACCGTGGCGATGGGGTGCCAATACCGCCTGAGTAGCCCACCCATGGGGGTACCGGGCCCCACCCGGGTCAAGCGCTGGTTCTGTTCCTGCGTCAGCATGGGAACCTCCCGAATTTAGCCGCTTTTCGGCATTTTTTGTGCCGGCCCGCAACCATTCCGAGGCCCGCGTCTTCCGTATGAGTTCGGCGCGGTTTTAGGTGTTTGCCCGTAGCTTTTGGCTAGCATAGGCTCAGACAACGGGGTTAGGCAAGGCCGACTCCGGGATGAAGATATTAACTAGGATTGGGAAAACCTAGAGGGCGCCATGGAAATCAAATATCGGCCGATCAGCGCGGTCCACCAACTTCCCGTTGGCGACGTCCACTTGGCCCAAGACCAAGGAAACCATGGCGCGGTGCTTTCAGGGGGTCTCGGCGGCGGGCCGCGAGCAGGTGCTGTGGGAAAACGCCGCGGGCCTCTACGGGCTTTAGTGGGACCTTAATGGGCCGGGGGCGGCGCCAGGATGTCGGCGCTGACCTCGGCGACGGTGCGGCAGCCGACATAGGCCATGACCTTCTCGAATTCCGTATTGAGGATGGATAGCGCCTTTTCGGCGCCGGCCTGCCCGGCGACAGCGGTGCCGTAAAGGGTGGCGCGGCCGGTCATCACCGCGTCGGCGCCGAGCGCCAGAGCCTTGACGATGTCGCTGCCGCGGCGGATGCCACTGTCAAGGATGACGGTGGTGTTCTCGCCCACCGCGGCGACCACCTCGGGCAGGATGTCGATGGAGGGCGCGGCACTATCCAAGGCGCGGCCGCCATGGTTCGAGACCACGACGCCGTCGGCGCCGTGCTCGACCGCCAGCACCGCGTCCTCTTCGCGGAGGATGCCCTTGATGATGAGGGTCCCGGGCCAGAAGTCGCGCATGCGCGAGATGTCGTCCCAGGTCATGGCATGGTGGCGCATGGGCCGTTCCGAACCGGTGCCGCGGGTGATGCGGTGCTGGTATTTCTCCGGATAGTTTTCGTGGCGCGGCATCCCCGTGGTCAGCAGGTAGCGGAACATCACCCCCACCAGCCATTCCGGGTGCAGCGTCATGTCGGTCAGCGCCCGCAGCGACGGCGTGAAGGGGATGGTGAAGCCGTTGCGGCGGTTGTATTCGCGGTTGTTGCCGAGGCCGCCGTCGATGGTCACGATCAGGGCCTCGAAGCCGGCGTCGAGCGCGCGCTTGACCAGCTAATAGGACAGCTCCTCTTCCTTCCACATATAGAGCTGGAACCACAGCCGGCCGCCGTCGGCTGCCTTGGCGATGGTCTCCATGGCGGTGATTGAGCCGGTCGCCAGGGTGAACGGCACCCCCTTGGCCGCCGCGGCCTTGGCCAGCGATACCTCGCCCTGGTGCCAGCTAAGCCCGGCGACGCCGGTCGGCGAGATCGCCAGGGGAAGGTTGCTGCGCTTGCCGAACAGCTCGATGCCCATGTCGCGTTCGGTCAGATCTACCAGGAACCGGGTGCGAAGCTTCATGCGCCGGAACGCCTCGCGGTTGTCGGCAAGGGCAACTTCATCCTCGGCGCCGCGGTCGATATATTCGAACACGCCCTTGGGCAGGCGGCGGCGCGCGAACTCCCGCATGTCGGCAATGTTGTAGCAACGGTCGAGTCGCGACATCGAATTCTCCCCTTAATATTCCCGGGGTGTAACGCCCCGTTCTTGCAGGCGTGGCTTCCCGCCCGGGAAATCCGTTCAGGCCGGGTTTTCGACTTCTAACATGATGGCGCCGAATTGTTTGGCCGTCTTTCCCAGTCCCGGTTGCGCTTTTGCCTTAGCATCGGTCTAAGCGCCACCATAGGGAATGCTTTTGTTCTTGGCGGCCGCTTTCTAAGCGTCGGACTTTTCGGCGGCTTCCTTGTCGGCCGCCTCTTTGGCCAGGCGCAGTGCCCGCAGCTTTGCCACGAGTTCCGCTTTCTCCTGCCGCACTTTTTCCTTTTCCTTCTGGGCGTGGGCGTCCCTCTTCTGGGTTGCGGCGAACTGTTCCTCGGCCCTCGATCTTACTGGCATCCGCATTTCGGTAATCCTCTGCTTCGGTTCAAGGTCTCACGGCGGGAAATTTTCATCCCGGAGCACAGGCGGTGGTTGCCGCCCGGTTGCCCATGGCGCCGCGGTTGGAGGGCCGCTTGCGCTTGCGGCCGTTGCCGGGCCGGCCGCGCTTGTGCCAGGGCTGACCACGGGACTTCTTGGCCTTGCCAAACTCGTCGGGCGCCGCATCGTCGGAACGAGCTGGGGCGAGTTCTTCCCCGATCACCATCAGCCGGCGCCGGATCAGGCGTTCGATGTCGCGCAGGTAACTGCGCTCGGCCGGGTCGCAGAATGACAGCGCCACCCCGCTGGCGCCGGCCCGCGCCGTCCGCCCGATACGATGGACGTAGCTTTCCGGCTCGTTGGGAAGCTCATAGTTGATGACATGGGTGATGCCGTCGACGTCGATGCCCCGGGCCGCGATATCGGTCGCCACCAGGACCCGCGCGTCACCGGCGCGGAAGCGTTCTAGGGCGCGCTGGCGGGCACCCTGTGACTTGTTGCCATGGATCGCCTCGGCGGCGACGCCGCATTTGTCGAGCTGCTTGGCGACGCGGTTGGCGCGGTGCTTGGTGCGCGCGAACACGAGTACCCGCGCGAGCGCGGGATCGTCCAGGATGGTGGCGAGCAAGGCCGCCTTGGCGGCGGCGGCGACGTGGTAAATGCCCTGCTCGATGCGCTCGATCGGCGTGGCCTGGGGAGTCACCTCGACACGGACCGGATCAGTCAGGATCTCGCGCGTGAGGCGCGCGACTTCGTCCGGCATGGTGGCGGAAAACAGCAGCGACTGGCGCCTCTTGGGCAAGGCCGCGATGATCTTCCGGACATCGCGCACGAAGCCCATGTCGAGCATCCGGTCGGCCTCGTCGAGGACGAGGAACTCGACCGCCCCGAGCCGGAGCCGCCCCTGGCTCATGAGGTCGAGCAGGCGGCCAGGCGTGGCGATGATGATTTCGACGCCGCGGGACAAGGCGTCGAGTTGTGGCTTCTGGCTGACGCCGCCGAAGATCACGGTGTGGCGCAAGTGCAGATGCTTGCCATAGGCGCGGAACTCGTCGCCGATCTGGATCGCGAGTTCGCGGGTCGGCGCCAGGATCAGGGCGCGCGGGCTGCGCGATCCGTTGTTACTCTTGCCTCTGGGCTTGCGGGAAAGTTGGTGGAGAATGGGCAGCGCGAAGGCTGCGGTCTTGCCGGTGCCGGTCTGGGCGATGCCCAGCATATCCTTGCCGGTGAGTAGTTGGGGAATGGCCCGCGCCTGGATCGGCGTCGGGATGACATGGTTTCTGGCATTCAACGCATGCAGGATCGGATCGGCCAGGCCGAGTTCCGAGAAATTGCTATCGGTCACGTAGGTATCCTTATACGCTTGATGGCGCGGACGGCGTTCTCGACGCGGCCGGGCTCAGGCGTTTCGCCCGGCCCCGGGCGCGGCCGGAACGGGCAGATTCTTGATTATTGTTCCCGGGAGATCGTGCCGCCGGCCGGCGGCGCTTCGCGCAATCGCGAGACAATGTGTGGCAGATAGATGGGGCCCCTGGCCCGAAATGTCAAGTAAATCAGTTTTCTATGCCCTTTGGGCGAGGCTGGCCGCCAACCCCCGGCCGCTGCGTATGGGCAACTGGGCGCGCCTCAGCAGACGTGTTTCCACTTGCCCACATCGACCTCTCAGACCTTGATCCGGGTCGGATCGAAGCCGTTGCCGCCTACATTTACTTGTTTTTCTTGTTGCGCGATTTCCGGCTGAAGCCCTGGGCGGTGAGCACCTTGGCCCGCGCGATCACCTCCTTCGAGGAGGACAGATAGAGCCTGGCGATCAGGTTTTGCACTTCGGACCCGGTCATGGGGTTGATGCCCATGCGGTACTTGGCCGCCTCGGCCTTGAAGCCGGCATCCCGCATGGTCTTGTTGAAGGCCCGGCGCAGTGCCGTCAACCGGTCATGGGGGATGCCCGGCGGCGCCAGGAAGGGACGTCCCATGTCCGACGGCCCGAGCAACAGCTTGATGGCGCTCCGGTCGAGCTTCGGCTTTACCACGTCTAGGATATTGGGCACGTTGGGCAGCTCGCGATGCCGGCGCAGCCCCATCTGCATGAGGATGCGGATCTTGTTGTCCCGGAGCCAGTCGGCCTTGGTGTATTTGAGCAAGCTCCAGGGCATCCCGACCCGGCCCTGGACCTCGCCGCGCTCGATGGCGAGATTGATGGCGCGGGTTCCCCCATAGCCGGTTATGACCTTGAATTTGGCGCCCAGGGCGACCTTAAAGACGCTGGTGAAGTTGGTGATCTGGATGCCCCATCCCGTCGTACCAACCACCATTTCCCGTTTGAGCACGTCGTCGAAGGTCTTGAATGGGGTGGTGTGCCAGGCGATGGTGACGCCGACCTCCTTGTTGATCGAGCCGACATATTTGAATTTGCGGCCGTCGAACCGGGTGCCCTTGATGTCGAACAGCGGCAGGATGGGCACGAAGCGGTGGCCGGTGCCGAAGGCGGTGCCGTCCTTGGCCGCGACGGTGTAAAGGAAATTGTAGGCCTTGAGGCTGCCGTCACCGGGCATGTGTTGAAGGATGATGCCGGGTTTGCCGGGGATGTATTGGCCCAGATGGTGGCTCAACATCTTAGCAT
>JAZFWG010000233.1:0-3495 GCA_036448135.1 Alphaproteobacteria bacterium | reverse complement strand
TAAGGGGATATGGGCGGAAAATAGCTTGCGGTCATGGCCCAAAAGGCGCGGCGCCTAGCCGGAGCCCCACCAGTAGATGGAGGAGAACAGAAACAGCCACACCACGTCGACGAAGTGCCAGTACCAGGCGGCGGCCTCGAACCCGACATGGTGGTCCGGCTTGAAATGGCCCTTCCAGGCGCGGTACAGGCACACCGTCAGAAAGGTCGTCCCGATCATGACGTGAAACCCGTGAAACCCGGTCGCCATGAAGAAGGTCGTGGGATAGATGCCGCCCCTGAACGAGAAAGGCGCGTGGGAGTACTCGAATGCCTGGATGCCGGTGAAGGTAAGGCCAAGCAGGACCGTCAGCGCCAGCCCGCGCACCAGGTCCCGCCGGTTGTCCTCGATCAGGGCGTGGTGGGCCCAGGTGACGGTGACACCGGAGCTGAGCAGGATCAGGGTGTTCAGGAACGGCAGCTCCCAGGGGTCGAAGGTCTGGATCCCCTCGGGCGGCCACACGCTCCCCGCGGCCTCGAGGGGGAACAGGCTCGCGTTGAAGAAGGCCCAGAAAAAGGCGACGAAAAACATCACCTCGGAGGCGATGAACAGCGCCATGCCATAACGCAGGCCGATGCGGACCACGGGCGTGTGGTGGCCTTCGAACGTGGCCTCGCGCACGACGTCGCGCCACCACATGAACATCGTGAACAGCACCATGGCGATGCCGAGGAACATCAGCCAGGGGCCCCGGTCATGCATGAACAGGATGGCCCCCGCCGCCAGTGCCAGCGCCGAGGCGGCGCCGACCACGGGCCACGGACTCGGATCGACGAGGTGATAGGAATGTTTTCTCTCGTGTGCGCCGGCGTGGTTGTCGGTCATTCTTAACCTTCTACAAACTCAACTTTGCCTTGGGATCCGGGCTTGACGTCTACCGCGCCAAGGTCTCGTTTTGGGCCAGGACGCAGGAATGCCGGTTAGTTCACCGGGACGCGTCGTCCATCAACGATCTCCACGCCCTTCGCCGGATCGCGGGCGCGTCCCCGCGACGTCTTCCCCCCGCTCGTGCCCTTGGCCGGGAAAAAAGTGTAGGAAAGGGTGATGGTGTTGACATCGTCCAGATTGCGATCGTTCACGATTTTTGGTTCGATGAAGAAGGAGACCGGCATAGCCGCGCTCTCGCCCGCGCCGAGGTGCTGCTCGGTGAAGCAGAAGCACTCGATCTTGTTGAAGTAAACGCCCGCCTTGTAAGGGGTGACGTTGAAGGTGGCGACCCCGGTGATCGGTTTGTCGGAAAGATTTTCCGCCCGGTAGTAGGCAAGCGCCCTCTCGCCCACCGCTATGCTCACCTGCCGCTGGGCCGGCCGGAAGCGCCAGGGCAACGCCGGCGAGACGTCGGCATTGAACTGCACGGTGATCACCCGCTCGCCGACTTTGCCGGGCGCGGCCTTGGCCGCCTGCGTGGTGCCGCCGTACCCGGTGACCTGGCAGAACAGGCGGTAAAGCGGCACGGCGGCGAAGCTCAACCCCGCCATGCCCGCCACGACGGCGATCAGGCTGACGGCCACAAGGGTGTGACGCCGGCGCCGGGGCGGCTGCATGGTCAGCCGCCGCCGAATTTCACGAGGGTAACCAGGTAAAACAAGACCACCAGCCCCAGCAGGACCGCAAAGAGCGCGAGGTTTTTCCCGCGCTGGCGCCGGTGCTGCTCGCTGACAACCCGATCCTTCGCCATCTCAGGTCCCAGCCCCCGCCGCGCCGGCGCCGAGCCGCAAGAAGCCGTCCATGACCATCACGGTGAACAGCAGGAACAGATAGAGGATCGAATAGGCGAACATCCGCCGCGCCGAGCGATTGGTGCGGTCGAACCACACGCGGACGGCGCACAGGATGAAGCCCGCGCCAAGGAGTGTCGCCGCGCCGCCATAGAGCGCTCCGGAAATGCCGAGGACCCAAGGGGCCAGGGTGAGGGGCGCGAGCCCGCAAGTATAAAGCAGGATCTGCTTCTTGGTCTGGCGCACGCCGGCGACGACGGGCAGCATCGGCACGCCGACGCTGGCGTAATCGCGCCAGCGGTAGAGCGCCAAAGCCCAGAAGTGGGGCGGCGTCCAAAGGAAGATGATCGCGAACAGCAGCATCGCCAGCGCGCCGACATCGCCGGTCACCGCCGCCCAGCCGATCACCGGCGGAAACGCCCCGGCGGCGCCGCCGATGACGATGTTTAAGGGCGTGCGCGGCTTGAGCCAGATGGTGTAGACGAAGATGTAAAAGCCGATCGCCAGCGCAAGCAGGGCCGCGGCCACGAGATTGACGGCAAGCCCCATGACGACCACCGAGCCCACGCCTAGGGTCACGCCGAAGCCGAGCGCGGCGCCGGGGTCGACCCTTCCGGAAGGGATCGGGCGGGACATGGTGCGCTTCATCACGGCGTCGATATCGCGCTCGTACCACATGTTGATCGCCCCGCAGGCGCCCGCCCCGACGGCGATGCAAAGGACCGCCACCGCGGCCAACACGGGGTGCAGCTCGCCCGGCGCCAGCATCAGTCCGGCGAATCCGGTGAACACGACCAGCGACATCACCCGCGGTTTCAACAGGGCGATGTAATCGCCGGCGCTGGAAGCGTCCTTGACGACGCCCCCCTCGGCCCGGCCCCTCATCTCGATGGCTGTATCAGACACTCAAGCTCCTTCACTCGCCGCGCCCGCGCCCGGCAGGCTTACTTGATTTGCGGCAGCTCCTCGTAGGAGTGGAACGGCGGCGGCGAGCTCACCGTCCATTCCAGGGTCGTCGCGCCGGCGCCCCAGGGATTCTCGGCCACCTTCTCGCCGGCGGTGAACGTGCGGTAGATGATGTAGAGGAACAGCACCGCGCCCAACACCGCGATGCCTGACCCGAGCGAGGACACCATGTTCCAGCCCGCGAAAGCGTCCGGATAATCGGGAATGCGCCGCGGCATGCCGGCGAGTCCCAGGAAATGCATCGGGAAGAAGGTCAGGTTGACGCCGACGAACATGATCCAGAAATGGAGCTTGCCCAGGGCCTCCGGATACTGGCGGCCCGTAATCTTGCCGATCCAGTAATAGAACCCGGCGAAGATGGAGAACAGGGCGCCCATCGACATGGTGTAATGAAAATGCGCAACCACGTAATAAGTGTCGTGGAGCGCCACGTCGACGCCGGCATTGGCCAGCACCACGCCGGTCACGCCGCCGACGGTGAACAAGAAGATCATGCCAAGGGCGAACAGCATCGGCGTGCGGAACTCGATGGAACCGCCCCACATGGTGGCGATCCAGCTGAAGATCTTGATGCCCGTCGGCACCGCGATCACCAGGGTCGCGGCGATGAAATAAGCGCGGGTGTCGACATCCAGGCCTACCGTATACATGTGGTGCGCCCACACGATGAAGCCGATGACGCCGATCGACACCATGGCGTAGGCCATGCCGAGGTAACCGAACACCGGCTTCTTCGAGAAGGTGGCCACCACCTGGCTGATGATGCCGAACG
>JAZFWG010000232.1:0-2929 GCA_036448135.1 Alphaproteobacteria bacterium | reverse complement strand
GCCACTCCGCCTGATCGTCGCCCACCGCCAGCATGCGGTTGATCCCGATCACGATGGTCAGCATGTTCTGGTCGGTGGTGATCAACAGCGGCCACAGATACTGGTTCCAGCCGTAGATGAACAGGATCACGAACAGCGCCGCTATGTTGGTACGCGAGAGCGGCAACAAGATGTCCTTGAAGAAGCGCATCGGTCCGGCGCCGTCGATACGCGCCGCTTCCGCCAACTCGTCCGGCACGGTCATGAAGAACTGGCGGAACAGGAATGTGGCGGTGGCCGAGGCGATCAGTGGAATCGTCAGTCCGGCGTAGGTGTCAAGCATCCCGAGATCGGCAATGACCTGATAAGTGGGGAGGATGCGAACCTCCACCGGCAGCATCAGGGTGATGAAGATCATCCAGAAAAAGAACATGCGAAGCGGAAAGCGAAAATAGACGATGGCGAAGGCGGCAATGATGGAAATGGTGATCTTGCCGAAGGTGATCCCCAGCGCCATGACCAGGCTGTTGAACATCATGCGTGCGACCGGTGCGCTGCGCGAGGCGCTGGCGCCCTGGGTCAGCGCCTCGATGTAATTGTCGATCAACTGATCGCCGGGCAGCAGCGGCATCGGGCTTTGCACCACGTCCAGGAGGCTGTGCGTCGAGGCGACGAAGGTGACGTAGATCGGGAAGGCGACGATCAGCACGCCGACGATGAGGATGGCGTGGGTGAGAATGGTGAGCCAGCGGCGGTGTTCGACCATCAGTAATGCACCTTGCGCTCGATATAGCGGAACTGGAATACCGTCAGCCCGATGACGATCGCCATCAGCACCACCGATTGGGCCGCCGAGCCGCCGAGATCGAGTCCGATGAAGCCGTCGTTAAACACCTTGTAGACCAGGATGTTGGTGGCCCCCGCCGGCCCACCCTGGGTCACCGCATGGATGATGCCGAAGGTGTCGAAGAAGGCGTAGACGATGTTGACGACGATGAGGAAAAAGGTGGTCGGCGAGAGGAGCGGGAAGACGATGGTCCAGAAGCGCCTCGCCGGCCGGGCGCCGTCGATCGCCGCGGCCTCGATCATGGATTTGGGGATCGCCTGCAGGCCGGCAAGGAAGAACAGGAAATTATAGCTGATCTGTTTCCAGGCGGCGGCGATGACCACGAGGAGGAACGCCTCGCCGCCATTGAGCACATGGTTCCAGTCATAGCCGAAACCCTTGAGCATGAAGGGCAGGACGCCGAGTGTCGGGTTGAACAGCAAAAGCCAGAGCACACCGGCCACCGCCGGCGCCACCGCGTAGGGCGAGATCAAGAGGGTCTTGTAGGCCATCTCTCCGTGGATCACCCGATCGGCCTGGACGGCGAGAAAAAGCGCGCTGACCAACGCCAGCACCGACACCGAGACACTGAAGGCGGCGGTTATCAGCATGGAGTCGAGGTAAAGCGGGTCGGTAAAAAGGGCGATGAAATTATCGAGCCAGACGAATTGGCTTCTGAGACCGAACGGGTCCTCGAGCCGGACCGATTGCCTGAGCGCCTGCATCGCCGGCCAGATGAAGAACACCAGCGTGATGATGATCTGCGGCGCCAATAGAAGGTAGGGAAGCACCGGGTTGTTGAAGACGACACGCTTTTCCATGGCGGCGCGCAATACCCCGGCGGTTAAGCGGGAAGGACTAGCGGTAGGTTCTCTCGAACTTGCGCAGCAACACGTTGCCCCGGCGCACCGCCGCGTCAAGACCCTGCTTGGCGGTCTTCTTGCCGCCCCAGACCGCTTCCAGCTCTTCGTTGATGATATCGCGGATTTGGACGAAGCTGCCGAAGCGCAGACCCCTGGAGTTGTTAGTCGGCGCCGCCCGCGTCATCTGTAACAGCGCCGTCTCGGTGCCGGGGTTCTTCTCGTAATAGCCCTGCTTCTTGGTCAACGCGTAGGCCGCCTTGGTGATCGGCAGATAGCCGGTGAACTGATGCCAGTCGGCCTGCACCTCGGGCGAGGAAAGGTAGGAGAAGAACTTGGCCACGCCCTTGTACGCCTCGGCGGAATGGCCGGTCATGACCCACAGCGTCGCGCCGCCGATGATGGTGTTCTGGGGCGCGCCCGGGACGTCCGGCCAATAGGGCAGCATACCGGTGCCGAACGGGAACTTCGCCGTCCGTTTGATGCCGGCATAACCGGCCGAGGATTGCATGAACATGACGCACTGTCCCGAGGTGAACTTGGCCTGGCTGGCGCCGCGCCGCCCGCCATAGTCGAAGATCTTGCTCTTCTGCCAGTTGGCGAGCATGCCGATGTGGCGGACATGCAAAGGGCTGTTGAAGGTGAATTCGGTGTCGAGGCCCTCGAAGCCATTGGCCCTGGTGCCGATCGGCACATTGTGCCAGGCACTGAAATTCTCGATCTGGACCCAGGATTGCCAGGCGGTGGTGAAGCCGCAGGGGTAACCGGCGGCCTGGGCCTTCTTGGCGGCTGCCGCGACCTCGGGCCAAGTCTTGGGCGGTTTTTCGGGATCGAGCCCGGCACGGCGGAAAGCTTCCTTGTTGTAGTAGAGGATCGGCGTCGAGCTGTTGAACGGCAGCGACAGCATCTTGCCGTCGGCGGTGGTGTAATAACCGGTCACCGTTGGCAGATAGTCCTTGGGCTCGAACGGCTCGCCGGCCTCGGCCATCAGCTTGTAGACCGGCTTGATCGCGCCCTTCGCCCCCATCATCGTCGCCGTGCCGACCTCGAACACCTGGAGGATGTGGGGCGCCTTGCCGGAGCGGAAGGCGGCGATGCCCGCGGTCATGGTCTCGGTGTAATTGCCCTTGTGCACGGGGACGAGCTTGTAGGCCGGTTGGGATTTGTTGAAGCCGGCGGCGATCTCGTTGAGCTTATCGCCCAAGGCGCCGCCCATGGCGTGCCACCACTGGATCTCGGTCGCCGCCTGGGCAAGCCCGGTCCA
>JAZFWG010000231.1:0-2363 GCA_036448135.1 Alphaproteobacteria bacterium | reverse complement strand
CGGCAAATCCAGGAACAGCGGGATCAGGCCGACACCGTCCGGCAGCAGCCGGATAAGGTCCTCGGTCGATCCGGCGTGGAGATTGGGTTTGATGCAGCCAACGACGCCGCGCCAACTGGTAAAGGCCAAGACAACCTCCTTCTTTCCCGCCGCGCGCCGGCGGCGGGATCATGCCGGCGATTCAGGCGAGGTCCACGGCCGCGATCAGGCCTGATCGCGGCTCAGTTCAACCTCCTCGATGAGCTTCAGCACCTTCGGGGGCGACATCGGCAGCGACCGCGGCCGGATGCCGATGGCGCCGTGGATGGCATTGGCGATCGCCGCCATGGTGGGAACCAGGGGCACCTCGCCGACGCCGCGCAGACCGTAGGGATGCAGCGGATTGGGGACCTCGATGATGACCGTATCGATCATCGGCAGGTCGGAGGCGACGGGGATGCGGTAATCGAGGAAACCGGCGTTCTCCATCCGCCCGTCCTGGTCGTAGATATATTCCTCGTTCAGCGCCCAGCCGATGCCCTGGGCGGCGGCGCCCTGATACTGGCCCTCCACCTGGTGCGGGTGAATCGCCTTGCCGGCGTCCTGGATCACCGTATAGCGCACGATCTTGACGGCGCCGGTTTCCTTGTCGACCTCGACGTCGACGATGTGGCAGCCGAAGCCCGGCCCGGCGCCCTCGGCGACGATCTCGGCGTGGCCGGCGATGGGGCCGCCGGTCTCGGTCGCCTTCTTGGCGATATCGGCGATCGACAGCGGCTCGAAATCACCGACGTTGCTGCTCGCCGGGCGGACGTGGCCGTCCTCGAACACGACGCTGTCCTCGGGAACGTCCCACATCATGGCGGCGCGCTGGCACAGGATCTTGATCGCCTTGCGGGCCGATAGCACGATCGCCATGCCGGCGGAAAAGGTCACGCGGCTGCCGGCGGTGACGCGGTTGAAGCCAAGCGTACTGGTATCGCCGATGATCGGCCGGACCTTGTCGACGCTGATGCCGAGCTCCTCCGCCGCCATCATGCAGATGGAAACGCGCGAACCGGCGACATCCGGATTGCCCAGCAACAGCGTCACCGTGCCGTCGGGGGTGATGTTGAGCGACGCGGTGGTTTCGCCGCCACGGTTGAACCAGAACCCGGTGGCGACGCCACGGCCCTGATCGGCACCGAGCGGCGCGGCGTAGTGGGGGTGGACCTTGGCCGCCTCCAGGGTTTCGACGAAGCCGACCGGCCCGAAGGTGGCGCCGTAGATCGTCTTATAGCCTTCCCTCGCCGCGTTCTTGAGCCTGAGGTCGATCGGGTCCATGCCGATCTTCTGGGCCAACTCGTCGACCACGCTCTCGACGCCGAAAACCACCTGCGGCACGCAAGGGGCGCGGAACGCGTTCACCTTCGGCCGGTTCGACACCACCTCGTAGCCGATGGCGCGGATATTCTGCAAATCATAACGGGTGAACATGGCTTGGGGCGCGTTGACGAACGCCGAGCCGGCGAACGGTCCGGTCTGGAAGTAGAGCTCCGCCTCGACGGCGGTGAACTTGCCATCCTTGGTCATCCCCATCTTGATCCGGGAATGGGAGCCGGCGACCGGGCCGGTGGCGCGCAGCACCTCGTTCCGCGTCAGCACGATCTTCACCGGCCGGTTGGCCTTGCGCGAGAGTGCGATCGCCACCGGCTCGATATAGAACATGGTCTTGCCGCCGAAACCGCCGCCCAGTTCCGACTGGGTGACGCGGATCCTGGAGATGTCCATCTTGAGGACGGCGGCGAGGCGCGTGCGGAAGATAAAATGCCCCTGGGTGCAGCACCACAGCTCGGTCTGGCCGTCCTCGGTGAAATTGGCGACGCAGGCCTGGGGCTCGATATAGCCCTGATGCATGGGCTTGGTGTCGAACTCGCGCTCGATGATGATGTCGGCCTCGGCGAACCCGGCATCGGCATCGCCCAAGGTGAATTCCTTGCGCTGCAGGATGTTGGTCGGCCCGTCGGGCGCCGGGTCCATCCCCTTGGTCACCATGTCCTCGAACAGGATCGGCGCATCGGGCTTGATCGCGTCCATCACGTCGATGACGTGGGGCAGCACCTGGTAGTCGACGACGATCAATTTCAGCGCCTTCTTGGCGATCCGCTCGCTGGTCGCCGCCACCGCCGCCACCGCATGACCGTCGTAGAAGGCCTTTTCCCGCGCCATGCAGTTGCTACTGATGTTGCGGAATTCGCCGGCCGGCAGATCGGGAAAATCGTCCCGCGTGACGACCGCCTTGACGCCGGCAAGAGCCTCGGCCCGGGAGGTGTCGATGGACTTGATGATGGCATGGGCATGGGGAGAACGCAGCACCTTGCCGATGAGCATCCCCGGCAGGTGGA
>JAZFWG010000230.1:0-2100 GCA_036448135.1 Alphaproteobacteria bacterium | reverse complement strand
GGCGACGACGGTGTCGGTGACGGCCACGGGGCCGGGCTCCACCCATGCCAGCGGCGCGCCCTTCTTCAGGCTCTTGGCGATATGGGCGTTCGAGGCCCTGGCGGCGACCAGCACCTCGCCGGAAGTGACAAGGTTGGTCAGCGCCCGGCTGCTCATCTTGAATATCTTGATGTTCTGCTTGCCGAGCTTGCGCACGAAGTCCTCGCCATAGGTAAGGACCAGGACACCGGTCCAGTTGCCGACCGTCCCGGTCGATGACGAGATCGCCATCTTGTCCTTGAACCGCGGCAACAACAGGTCCTTCCAGGTTTTCGGCGCGTCGCCCGAGGAGATCAGCTTGGTGTTGTAGCCGATGCCGCCATAGGATTCGCGGACGCCGATCCAAAAGCCCTTGGTGTCCTTCGCCGCCTTGTCGTAGTGCTTCGCCTCCGGTGAGTAGAAGGCCTGCAGATAACCGCGGTCGCGGATCGGGATGAGGCCGTGGGAAGCGAGCTCGAAGCCATCGACCTTGTAGAAACCAGCCTTGTATTCCTCGAGCACCTTGCGGGCGGTCTTGGTGGAGTTGGCCCGCTGCAACTGCACCTTGATGAAGGGATATTTCTTCGAGAACTGCTGCATCAACGGCTTGATCTGGGTGCCGGTGGCATAGAGCAGGAGGTTGCCTTCCTTGCGCGCGCCGGCCTCGAGGACGGCCTGACGGTCGGCGCCGCGATAGTTGGCGACTTCCTCGACCGTGGTCGGCTTGGCCTGCGATGCGCCAGCAGCCATCCCGGCGATGGCCAGCGCCAGCACACCCAGCGTCAGTGAACTTGGACTCGGATATGTGGTGGATTTCATCGACGTTTTCTCCCTTTGATCGAATTATTGATTGGTAGTTTACACATTCACGCAGAGGACGTGATGTTTTGATCGAATTCCGATTTCGCCCCTTACACCCTTGAATTTCCGTTACATTATAAGAAGTTCCATAACATTATCAAATAAATCCCGTTATCGCCCCGACAGGCGATTCTTATATCGCGGCAAGGGGCCTCAAGCCCGGTCGCCGCCGGCGCCGGGGATCGGCCGGACCGCCTGGCCCTCGACCTCCCATTCGGTGCCGAGCGGGCGCGATATGCGGGCCAGCCAATCGAGCGTGGTCCGCCCCTGTTCGAGATCGAGGATCTCGGGCCGCCTCACCGCGTTGCCGATGGGACGCACCAGGGCCTTGCCGAAGGCGCCGTTATCGAGCGGCACCTCGATGACGATCGAGTCATCGGAAAACGTCGTCGATTGCATGTCGAAACCGCAGTGCCCGGGGCAGTAGGCGATGACCTTGCCGTTGTGGATTTCGACCGGCTGGATGGTGTGGGGATGGTGGCCGACGACGAGATCGGCGCCGGCGTCGATGGCGGCGTGGCCGAGCTCTCTCTGGTAGTCCGCCAGATGCTGGTAGCCCATGGAGATGCCCCAATGGAACGAAACCACCACGGCGTCGGCGAGTTCAAGCGCCGCGCTTATGTCCTCGACCATCCTTTCGGTGTCGCCGGGGTCGGGCGCCGTTTGGACGTTCATCGGCATGCCCGGCACCTCGTGCAGGCGCTTGGGCACGCGATAGCTCGCCTCCGCCCTGACCACCGCCATGCCGGGCCTGTCCTCGCCGGCCTCGAAACCGGCGGTGAAGACCGAGGAGTAGGCCAGGAACGCGACCCGCAACCCGTCCCGCTCGATTACCGCCGGGCGGTGGGCGTCGGCCAGGTTCCTCCCCGCCCCGCAATGCGCGATCCCCGCCTGGTCGAGGATTTCCAGGGTCTGGACCAACCCTTCCGGGCCATAGTTCATGATGTGGTTGTTGGCCAGGCTGACGACATCGAAGCCCCCGAAGGTGTACAAGCGGACCTTGTCGGGAGCGGAGCGCACGACCCGGCCCGCCTTGCCGGGCCAGGGCGCGCCGCGGTCGGTCAGCGGCCATTCGCAGTTGCAAAAGGCGATGGCGGATTGGCGAAAGTAAGGGGCGATCTTCCCCAGCATCGCCTCGGGGTCGTCAAACTCCACGGCGACGTCGCCGACCAGCACCAGCCGGGGATGGGTTTGGGAAGCTTCCTCTTTCGACATCGGTTG
>JAZFWG010000229.1:0-5489 GCA_036448135.1 Alphaproteobacteria bacterium | reverse complement strand
AGGACGTTCGGCCGAGGGTGCTGAAGACTTTCCGATGGCGGCCAAAGTATTGTAGACCTGCTGAATCAGATTCGGCAGATCGTTCACCGTGACCGTGTTGTTGGCGACGTGAGATGAAACAATCTCGGTCGTCAATTCGAGCAGTTCACTTGAATCCGTAGCTTCCGCCATTTAACTTTTCTCCCTATCTAAATATTAAATGAAATATAAGTTTATTATCCGGTATTAGCAATAACATATTCAAGATATACAATTGGACTGCAAGAATGACAGATGTAGTGGATCACAATCTAGACATAACACAAGAAGTGTGTCCGCTTACCTTTGTTAAGACCAAATTGTTAATCGAGCGGATGTCGTCCGGCGAGACCGCAGCCATCCGCCTCAAGGGCGTCGAGCCTTTGGAAAACGTGCCGCGTTCGGTCCGTGAGCACGGCCACCAAGTGCTCTCCCTCGAAGCCGCGGACGGCAAATCTCCGCCCGGAGACGACCCCGGGACCGTCTATATATTACGCATCCGAAAGGTTTAGCCGGTTGGACCGGACGTCACATCGAGGCGCAACGTAAGAGCCGCCACCGACGCCGCCCCGTTGCGCTTGTAATAGCCGAGGCGCCGTCCCACCGGGGTGAAGCCAAGGGCGGTATAAAGCCACCGTGCGGTCTCGTTGTCTTCCGCGACCTCGAGAAACAGTCGCTTGGCCCCCAAGATACGGGCTTTGTCCACGGCAGCCTTCACCAGCCGCGCCCCGATCCCCCTGCCGCGATATTCAGGAGCCACCCCGAGGGAAAGAATCTCGCATTCTTCGGCAATGAGATGGCAAAGAACGAAACCGGTGGGCTCCGGCAGCGCCGCGCCGGAGGCACCATTGCCCCCCGGAGCCCCCGCTTGTGCCTCGATTTGCGCGGTATATCCGAAAACGCCCTTCATGTTCATGACCTGGCTCACGGTTGGGGCGCTCCAAGCATCATCGAAGCAAAGACCGTGAAGGGCGGCGACAAGGTAATGATGGGCCGGGGACACTGCGACAAGGGAGACATGGCAATCATCCATGGTCTCGGTTTTGGCGCTTTTGCGGGCACCCTTGGGCCGGCTGCTTCGCGTCATGGTCATGGTCTGAGCCTGCCGCCGTCGCGCGGCAGCGTGGCATCCGGTGGACGCAGATAGAGCGGCCGCACCGGCACTTGCGCGCCCTTAGCGCCGCGCTCGGCGGCGATGGCCGCCACCTGGACGGCGTCGGGATGCCCCGGGGCTTGGGAAAACCGGATGTGGTCTCCATCCGCGGCGCCATTCCGGCGCCCGGCAAGGGCTGAGCGCAGCCGGTCCGCACCATCGCCGGCCACCAGCACCGGGCCCGGCGATAGCAGGTCAGCTGCGTCTTCAGGCATCATGGCTGAGGGCGGCCCCAGGGCTTCGAGGCTGGAGCCGAAGCATTGGCCGTAGAAATCCCGTCTCTTGGCGTCGATCACCACCACCAGCCGGCGGCCCCGGCGCTCATCTTCCGGCACGCCCCGGGCCACCGCTTCCAATGTGGTCACGCCCACCATCGGCAGATCCCCGGCCAAGGCCAAGCCACGGGCGCAGGCAAGGCCGATGCGCACACCGGTGAAGGCCCCTGGCCCCGTGGTGACGGCAATAAGATCAAGATCGGCGAATCCCAGCCCGGCCGCGGCGACGGTCTCGATCACCATGGGGATGAGGGCCTCCGATTGCCCCCGTTCCATGGCTTGGAAACGCCGCGCTTGGATCGCGCCGTCGCACCACACCGCCGCCGAACAGGCCGATGTCGCCGAATCCATCGCCAGGATCTTCATAGGCCGCCCCTCGGCAGTACTCTTTATGGCTACACACCCTAGATGCCTTGCAGAATAGATCATGTTAGAAATTCTGTCCCCGGCCTTGTTTGCGATGGCCAGATCGGTGAAAGGAGTCTCCGTGAACCACCATGACCCCGCTTCCGGCGCCGCCAATTTGGTTCACATTGAGGCGGCGGCGTTCAATGTCGAGCTCGACCTTTCCTATGCCAACTCCGGCAATTTCACCGGCCGAGTCATCTACCGTAATGCCATATGCTATCTCCACGCCGATGCCGCCGAGTGCCTTAGCCGGGCCGTGGCCCTCGCCGGGGAACTCGGTCTTGGTCTTAAAATCTTCGATGCCTTCCGGCCGGTGGAGGCGCAATGGGTGTTGTGGAACCATACGCCCGATCCCGACTTCCTCGCCGATCCGCGCAAGGGGTCGCCGCATTCCCGTGGCGTCGCCGTTGATTTGACCCTGATCGACGGTTCCGGGAAGGCCTTGGACATGGGCACCGCGTTCGATGCCTTCACGCCCGGTTCCCACCATGGTTCGATTGCCATCGATGCCAAGGCCCAGGGCAACCGTCATCTGTTGCTCGGGCTGATGACGGCAGCGGGCTGGGATTTCTATCGCAATGAATGGTGGCATTACCAGCTGTTCGATTCACGCCGCTACCCGCTGGTGGAAGATCACCAACTTGCCAACGGCATGATGTGATTGACACTTTGCCGCTTGACCACGCCGGCAAACAAGATAAATCTATCCCATCATCGCTTTAGGCATATGTGGTTTGGGGGGCAATCTTCGTGAAGCATCGACCAGGGTCCATCGCCAGAGCCCATAGCGAATCACCGCTAACGGATCATGCGCGCCGGGCGATCTTCGCTCCGCTCTTCGCGCTGATTGTGGCTGCGGCGGTCCTGGGCGGCTGGGCCGAAGCCGTCCGTGCCGCGCCCGAGGATAAATTCGCGGCGGTGGTGATTATGTACCATCGCTTCGGCGCCACCACGGCGCCATCCACCAACATCCGTCTTGACCAGTTCGAAGCCCACCTCAAGGAACTTCGCGAGGGTGGCTACGCCGTCCTGCCCCTGCCCCGTATCGTGACCGCGCTTGCCGATGGCGAAGCGTTGCCGCCACGCACGGTTGGCATCTCGATCGATGACGCCTATTTATCCGCTTACACCGAGGCTTGGCCCCGTCTCAGGGCGGCGGGTTTTCCCTTTACACTTTTTGTCGCGACTGCGCCGGTTGACCGCAAACTCAAACGCTACATGTCATGGGACCAGGTCCGCGACCTGGCCAAGGCCGGCGTCACCATCGGTAGCCAGACCGCGAGCCATCTCCACATGGCCACCTCCACGGCTGGGCGCAATCGTGCGGATCTCGCCAAATCCAACCAACGGTTCAAGGCCGAGCTCGGCAAGGTGCCGGAGCTGTTCGCCTATCCCTATGGCGAAGCGAGTTCAGAGGTCATGGCGGTGGTGCGTGAGGCCGGGTTCAGCTTCGCCTTCGGCCAACATTCAGGCGTGTTGCACAGTACGGCTGACAAATCTTTCCTGCCGCGCTTCGCCATGAACGAGGCCTATGGCGGCATCCACCGCTTCCGTCTTGCGGTCAATGCCCTGCCCCTGGTGGTCGGCGACATCACCCCGGCCGACCCGCTGATCCGGGTCAATCCCCCGGCATTCGGATTCACGGTGAAATCCAAGGCGAAGCATAATCTCAATCGGCTCGCCTGTTACTTGAGCGGCCGCGGCAAACTGCCCGTGGTGCGACTCGGCAACCGCATCGAAGTGCGGCCCACCATCCCGTTCCCACCGGGCCGGGCGCGAATCAATTGTACGCTACCCGGACCGGACAAGCGGTGGCGCTGGTTCGGCATCCAATTGATGGTGCCCAAGACTTAGATTGCGGCGATTAGACCGCGGCGGAAATTGGGGATTAGGTGCCGGAAAACTTGGCGATAAAAGCCGCCTTGTTGCTGAGGCGCACCGCATCAAACTGATCCAAATTGTTGTAGCGCATGATCGACTGGATGGTGTGCACATAGGCCTCGCCGCGCTCCGAGTAAGAGATCAGAGTCCGCGCCAGATCTATGCCATTGAACTCTGCGCTTTCCCCGTTCCGTCGACGCAGCTCGGCGCGCGCCTTGCGCATGAGCCGGTAGGCACGATGAACATTGAGATTGCGGACATAGGACTTGATGCCATCATAAAGCTTGCCGAAGGACTTGACCTTGATGTTCTGCTCCCCGGACGCGCCCTTGGGCACGATCCCGACGGACTCCTTGGAAGTACGCTGACCGAATAGGGCGTTCCCCTCCTGGGCGAACCGCGACGTCCCCCAGCCGCTTTCCTCGGCGGCCTGGGCCAAAGCCAGGGACGGCGGGATGATATCGACACGGTTCAACAGTTCATTGATGTCGCGATTGGCGACTTCGTAACGGCCGGCCAAGGTTTCGAGCCAGAGGCTAGCCGCCGAAGACAGGATCTTGCCATTGGCGATGCGCTCCTTGAGAACAATCAGATGGCGGCGCTGACGCAGGATCTCTTCATTGGCCCGAAGAATGAGGGGCAGGATGGTCTTGATGAACACCGCCTTGCGGGTTTGCACCGAATTGAGCCGGGGCAGGTCCGCCGGCAGGCTCGCCAGATACAGCCTCGGTACCGCCTGTTCACCGCTGCGCACGCGCTCGAGGTGATAGCCCATGCTGCGGAAGGTCTGATGCAGCTTGACGGCATTGTTGGTGACGACCATGACATTGCCGGGCTTGGCGGACGAACGGCGGGAAAGGACGCGTTTGGTGTGGCGCAACACCGCGAAAACCTTGTCGGCCGGCTCGGCATTTTCGCGTAGCTCTTCCAGGTCAAGCCAGGGGGACTCCACAATCAGGGGCTTGGGCAAAGCCTGGGCCCGCAGCGCCGCCACCGGACCCGCCGCCGGCGCCACGAAGGACGGATGGGAGGACGGCAGTGGCGCATCGAAAACCACGGCGAGGGAAACCGCAACGGTGAGGCCCATGGCCGTGGCCATGCGGGGATCGCGCAAGGACTTGGCGCCAACACGCTTGCCCGCGGTTCCAACCTGGCCGAGCAAGTCCCGCCCCTTGTTGCCAAGGCCTTCTAGGCGTTTCCAGTGTTCCCTGAACATTTTCTGATACTCCACGCTACTGAACTCAACTGGGCGCTATTGAACCGCGCGTACTTCCAGAACTTCGGGTATGTAGTGCTTGAGCAAATTCTCGATCCCCATCTTCAGGGTCGCCGTGGAACTGGGGCAGCCGGCGCAGGCGCCTTGAAGCTGCAGATGGACGATGCCGTCCTTGAAACCGTGGAAGACGATGTCGCCGCCATCCTGGGCCACCGCCGGGCGAACCCGGGTATCCAGCAGCTCCTTGATCTGGGCAACCACCTCTTCGTCCTCCTCCGCCATTTCCGCACCGGCCTCGTCGCCGGCGGCCTCGTCGTTGAGGATCGCCGCACCGGAGGTGAAATGCTCCATGACAACGCCAAGGACCGAAGGCTTGAGGACTTGCCAGTCCTTGCCGTCATCTTTGGTCACGGTCACGAATTCGGCGCCCAAAAAGACGCCGCAAACCCCCTCGACCTCGAAAAGCGCTTCGGCCAAAGGTGATCGTCGCGCCGCCTCGGCGCTGGTGAAATCCGCAGTGCCTGAACCCATGACCTGC
>JAZFWG010000228.1:0-6877 GCA_036448135.1 Alphaproteobacteria bacterium | reverse complement strand
AGCATTATCCGGTCAATGACTTAGCCTTCGACGGGAAATACGAAGGTCTGGTCGGGATCGAGCCGGACTGAGATGTTCTCGCCCTCCTTGAGCACGAAACGGCTAGGAACCCGGGAGTGGAAATGGTGGTGTGTGTCCTCGAAATCTCCCAGGCACAGGTGGATGAAATTGCCCCGCCGCAACGCCCGGGTGGTGATGACGTGACCCCTGTAGCCCTCCTCAGTACCGGCATTCTCATCGCCAACCCGGCTGATCCGGATGGCCTCCGGCCGTATCAGGACCTCGACCGCGGCGCCGTCGCGCAAGTCTCCGGCGGCAATGGGCCCGAACGGGGTTGAGATCGCGTTGCCCTTGACCACCCCCTCCAAACGATTGACGGAACTGAAGAAACTGGTGACAAAGGCGCTGGTGGGCTGGCGATAGAGCTCGACCGGAGCGCCGACCTGGGCGATGCGCCCTTCATGGATGATGGCGATGCGGTCGGCCAGGTACATGGCCTCTTCGGGGTCGTGGGTGACGAGCAGGATGGTGGTGCCGCTGTCCTTCATGAGATGCAGGGTTTCATCGCGGATCTGCGAACGCAGCTGGGCATCGAGACCGGCGAAGGGTTCGTCGAACAACATCAGTTTCGGCTTGGGCGCCAAGGCCCGGGCCAGCGCCACGCGCTTCTGCTGGCCCCCGGAAAGGACGTGGGGATAGGCATCGCCGTAATCGGCCATGCCGACCTGGTCCAGCACCTCCCGGGCGCGCAGTTGCGCCTCGGCCCGGCCCATGCCCGCCAATCCAAAGGTGACATTGCCCAGCACCGAAAGATGCGGGAACAGCGCCGCTTCCTGGAACACCAAACCGACGCCCCGGCGTTCCGGGGGCACATGGTTCCTGGCGTCGGCCACGGGCTCGCCGTTGATGAGAATGCGCCCCGCTTGAAGTTCCTCGAGACCGGCGACAAGCCGCAGCGTCGTGGTCTTGCCACAGCCCGACGGCCCCAGCAGGCACATGAATTCGCCCGGGGCAACGGCGATGTTGACGCCCTCGAGCACCTGGGTCTTGCCGTAGGCATGACTGATATTCTCGAGGGTGAGGACGTTGCCGTCGCTCATATCACTCCATTTCCTTTTCCGGCCCTTGGCCCGGCCGCGAACGGGCTATGGCGACCGATAGCACAATTACCGGGATAATGCCTACCACTACGATGGCGAGCGCCGGGGCGGCGGCGTCCATAAGACGTTCGTCAGACGCCAACTGATAGGTGCGGATCGCCAGGGTGTCGAAGTTGAAGGGCCTGAGGATCAGGGTCGCCGGCAATTCCTTCATGACGTCGACGAACACCAAAAGCCCCGCCGTCAGCAGGCCGCCGGAAATCAATGGCACATGGACCCGGAACAAAGACGCCAGGGGACGCTGCCCCAGGCTACGCGCGGCATCATCGATCCGCACCGTGACCTTGGCGAAGCTCGATTCCACCGTATTGAGGGAGACCGCCAGGAACCGCACCAGATAGGCAAAGGTCACGGCGACGATGGTGCCGCTGAGCACCAGGCCGGGGGTAAAGCCGAAGCTCGCCTGTAACCAGTCATTCAATTGGCTGTCCAGCCAGGCGAAGGGAATGAGGACGCCGACGGCGATCACGGCGCCGGGCACCGCATAGCCCATGGCGGCGATGCGGGCCGCGATCAGCTTGGGCCGGGTCGGACGCAGCCTTATGCCATAAGCGATGGTCAGCGCAACCACCACCGCCAGCACCGCAGCGGTCGTCGCCAGGAAGAAACTGTTGAAGGCAAGGGCAACGAAATCGAGGCCGATCATCTTGTCCGCGGTCGCCGACGCCCATGCCATAAGCGCCGCGCCTGGCAACAGGAAGCCCAGGACTATCGGCGCCAGGCAGGCCAACAACGCCACCGCGGAGAGCCTTCCATCGAGGTGGTAACGCGGCAGTTCATGGTAGAGCGGGGTGGCGTGATGGACCAGCCCCCTGCCCCGCGACAGCCGCTCCAACACCACCAGGACGAAGACGAATGCCAACAAAGCCGCGGCCAATTGTGCCGCCGCCTGGGGCTCCCCCATGCCGAGCCAGGTGCGGAAAATCCCGGTGGTGAAGGTATCGACGGCGAAATACTGCACCGTGCCGAAATCATTGAGGGTTTCCATCAACGCCAGCGCCACGCCGGTGGCAATGGCCGGCCGCGCCAAGGGCAGCGCCACGGTCGCGAAACAGCGCCACGGACCCGAACCCAGCGTGCGCCCGACCTCGAGCGCCGTGACCGATTGCTGGAGAAAGGCCGCCCGCGACAACAGATAGACGTAGGGGTAGAGAACCAGGGACATCATGGCCACGGCGCCCCCGAGGCTGCGGATCTCGGGGAACCAATATTCGCCACGGGACCAGCCGAACAACTCCCGGAGCCCCGTCTGCACCGGTCCGGAAAATTCCAACAGCCCAGTATAGGTATAGGCGATGACATAGGCCGGTACCGCCATCGGCAACAACAGCGCCCATTCGAACACTCCGCGTCCCGGGAACCGGCACATGGTAACGAGCCAGGCGGTACCGACACCGATCACCAGGGTGCCGACACCGACGCCCAGCATCAGCCACAGCGAATTGGTGATATAGCGGGCCAGCACGGTCTCGGCGAGATGGCGCCACACATCGCCGGCGGGCACGAAGACATGGGCCACCACCACCAGCACCGGGACCGACACCACCACGGCGGCGGCCAGGGCAAAGACCGACCAGCCATCGGTGCCACGCCTACGGCCAACGCCGGTAAAATACTTCCTCGGCTGTACCATGTCGGTGGTCAGGTTCCGAATCCCCGCGATCGTTCGCTTTGATAAAATTGCCGGCCTAGGCGCTATTGCCGGCCGTCATCGGTCAACGCCAGCCGGCGCGGTCCATGACCCGAACCGCCTCGGTGTTGTGTTTGCTAAGCTCGGAAACATTAAGCTTATCGGCCTTGAATCCCCCCCACGAACGCAAAATCTCGGAACGCGTGGCTTCCTGCATGACCGGATATTCATAATTGGCTTCGGCAAACACCTTCTGCGCTTCAGGGTTCACCAGAAACTCCAACAGCTTGACGGCGTTGGCCTTGTTTTTAGCATATTTGGTGACACCGGCACCCGAGATATTGATATGGGCGCCGCGGCCTTTCTGGTTGGGGAAGAAGACCCCGATCCTGGAGGCAAGCTTGCGGTCCCGGCTGTTCTTCGAGGCCAGGAGGCGGCCAAGATAATAGGTGTTGGCGATGGCGATATCCCCTTCGCCGGCGGCGACGGCGCGGATCTGGTCGCGGTCACCGCCCTTGGGCATCCGCGCCATATTGGCAACGATGCCCTCGGCCCAGGCTTCGGCCTTGCCGGTGCCATGGGCAGTGATCAGGGACGCCACCAATGACTGGTTGTAGATGTTGTTGGAAGAGCGGATCAGGATTCGCCCCCGCCACTTGGCATCGGCCAGGGCCTCGTAGGTCGACAACTCCGAGGGCTTGACCCGGTCCTTGTGGTACATGATGACCCGTGCGCGCATGGTCAGGCCGAACCAATGGCCGCCCGGCTCCCGCAATGAAGACGGAACCGCCGCATTCAAAGCCTGCGACGTCACCGGCTGGAACAAGCCCAGGGCCTGGGCGCGGCCCAGATTGCCGGCATCGACGGTGATCAGGAGATCGGCCGGACTGAGGCGCCCTTCCCTGCGCAACCGTTCCAACAGCGCATTGGCCTTGGCCTGCAGGATGTTGACCTTGATGCCGCTTCGTGCCGTAAACCGCTTGTAGAGCCGAGTGTCGGCCTCGTAGTGACGCGAGGTATAGACATTGACCTCCGCCGCCGCGGCCGCGGTAAAGGGAACCACAACGCCAAGTATCGCGAGCCAGCCGGCAACCGACAGAAACTTTCCTCCGTAGAACCTTGTTATTTTCATCACTGGGTAATCCAATCTGTTCTTATTGATAATGAGAATTATTTGCAACAATTTTGCCCGGCCATATATAGCCGGGCGGCCGCAACAAGACAATACCTTATTATTTTAAGGGCATAAAGGCAAAGCTCTATGGGGTTAGCTCACCCAATACCCCGGAGAAAGGCGGGCGAAATTGCCTAACCGGCCTCGCCGCCACCCGATCTCCAAGCCTTGGGCTCGTCGTCGGTATCCTCTTCGGACCCGGCGGGGCCGCTATCGTCGCTGTCCGACAGGGGCTGGTCCTCGTCCAGATTATCTTCTGAGTCTTCTGGGTCTTCGGACTCCCCGGACCCGACGTCGATCCCGGCCAATTGAATGGCGGGGCGTTTGTCCAGCAGGCCGGTGGCCTTGAGTTCATCCAGGCCGGGCAGATCGCCCAACTCATCGATCCCGAAATCACCGAGGAACGCCGGCGTGGTGCCCCAGGTTACCGGCCGGCCCGGCGTGCGCCGCCTTCCCTTGGGCGCGATCCAGCCCGCCTCGAACAGGATGTCGAGGGTGCCCCGGCTCAGGCCAACGCCACGGATCTCTTCGACCTCGGCGCGTGTCACCGGCTGGTGATAGGCGATGATGGCCAGGGTTTCGATGGCGGCGCGGGACAGCTTGCGCTTTTGGGTGGCGAACACCCTGAGCTGGGCGGCAAGGTCCGGCGCCGTGCGAAAGGCCCACCTGCCGCCATTGCGCACCAGGTTGACGCCGCGGTTGCGGTAGGTCTCGACGAGGGCCGCCAACAGACCATCGATGTCGGCGCCCTCGGGAAGCCGCACCGCCATGGTCTCCCGGTCCAGCGGCTCGGCAGCGGCGAACAGGACCGCCTCGAGCAGTCTCAGATGTTGGGTATCGATATCACTCATCTCCGGATCTATTCTGGTCCCGCTCCCGGCTACGCAAAAAGATCGGGGCAAACGTGCCGGCTTGTTGTATCTGCGCCTTGCCTTGGCGCACCAGTTCGAGAGAAGCGGCAAAAGTCGAAGCCAGGGCCGATCTGGCCAACAGACCGTCCTCGACACCTTGGGGCAGGAAGGTGCTCAGGGTCTGCCAATCGGCCACCCGGCCGAGGAGACGGCCCAGACGCTCGAAGGCGTCCTCGATGGTATAGAACTCGGAGGGCGAGATATGCAGGGTGCCACCCTCGCCCCGGGCCCTGAGCGCCCCGTAAGCTTGCAGCAAATCGTAGAGATCGGCGGTGAACTCATTGGAGGTGACGATTTCGATTCCTTCCGGTGAGCCCCGGTAAAACACTTCGCGTCCGACCAGCGGCCGCGCCATCAGACGCGCGCCGACATCCTGCATCGCCTCGAGGCGGCGCAGTTGGAAGGCCAGGGCCTCGGCCATCTGCTCGCCGGTGGGTTCCTCGCCGTCATCGGCCGCCGGCAACAACAGGCGGGATTTGAGGTAGGCGAGCCAGGCCGCCATCACCAGATAGTCGGCGGCAAGCTCGAGGCGCACACGCCGGGCTTCGGATATGAAAGTCAGATACTGATCGGCGAGCCGGAGAATGGAAATGCGGGTGATATCGACCTTTTGCTCGCGGGCCAGGGTCAACAGGACGTCGATGGGGCCCTCGAAGCCCTCCAGGTCCACCACCATCTGGCTGGCCCCGGCGACGGCGTCATCGGCCTCGAAAATTGGTTGCGGTTGGGTTTCGTCGGTCATGACAGTCTTTAGCCGGTCCTGGTTTCAGCCAACCCACGGGCCCTCAATCGAGGCCCGTGATTGCAGCAATGATCCTGAACAAATAACGCACCGGCTCTCCGATCAACCAGGAAAAAATATTCAGGTCCATCCCCAGCCGGTTGCCAAGATAGGGCAGAATGAATAGCGCCCCAACAATAATCCACAACCCCCAGCGTTCAAGCCTTGCCAATGGCCAGGCCAAGCTGTCGGGCAACAACCCGACCGCGACCCGCCCGCCGTCCAGCGGCGGCAGCGGCAGCATGTTGAACACCGCCAGCACCAAATTGATAAGGATGGCGTTCTTAAGGTTGACCACCGACCACACGGCGAATGTCTGCGGCAGCATCACCGCCACATGCAACAGCGCCGCCGAGGCCACGGCGAGCGCGATGTTGGTCACCGGCCCCGCCAGCGCCACCCAGACCATATCGCGCCGGGGGTTGTTGAGGGCGCCGAAATTTACCGGCACCGGCTTGGCATAGCCGAACAGGAACGGCGCCTGCGCCAGCAACAACATTGCCGGGATCAGGATGGTGCCCATGGGGTCGATATGCTTGATGGGGTTGAAGCTGACACGGCCCTGGCGCTGGGCGGTGTCGTCGCCGAGCCGGAGCGCCACGTAACCGTGGGCGGCCTCGTGCAAGGTAATCGCCAGGATGATCGGAATGACCCACACCGAGGCGGTATAGAGAGCCGATGCCATGCGCTCACCCACCCGCCGGGGCAACCGCGGCCAACAACGCATCAATGCGCCCGGCAACTTCATCCGCGTCAATCAGTTCCGGGGAGCCCACCATGTCCATGGCCCGGCTGAGCCGTAGGGCGGCATCGGCGCTGAGCGGGCCGCAAGCCCCGATCATGCCCTTCATCTCATCGAGCTTGCCGCTGCAATGGAGTGCCACGTCGCAGCCGCCATCGAGGACGGCGCGGGTCCGTTCCTGCGGGCTTCCGGCCAGCGCCTCCATGGAAATGTCGTCGGAGATCAACAGCCCCTCATATCCGATGTCGCGGCGGATCACGCCGTCGGTGACGGCTGGCGATATGGTCGCGGCGCGCTCGGCATCGGCGGCGCTGTAGACGACGTGGGCGACCATGGCGAAGGGTTGCGTCTTGAGCGCCCGGAAGGGAAGGAAATCGGTGCGTTCAAGCTCATCGAGCGGCGCCGCCACCACCGGCAGTTCGTGGTGCGAATCGACCAGGGCCCGGCCATGTCCGGGGATGTGCTTGATCACCGGCATG
>JAZFWG010000227.1:0-6625 GCA_036448135.1 Alphaproteobacteria bacterium | reverse complement strand
CCAAAAAGGAGCTTCTGACCATATGGCTGTAAAAATCAGAATGTCGCGGGGCGGCACCAAGAAACGCCCGTTCTATCGCATCGTCGCCGCCGATTCCCGGCGCGCCCGGGATGGCCGCTATATCGAGCGGCTCGGCAGCTACGATCCAATGCTGGACAAGGACGACCCCAAGCGTATCATCCTCAATGAGGAGCGCATCAAATACTGGCTCGGCACCGGCGCCCAGCCCAGTGACCGGGTGGCCCGCTTCCTCGGCGGGGCCCAGATCATCCCGGTACCGCCGGTGCCCGACAATCCGAAAAAGAGCCAGCCCAAGGCCAAGGCCCAGGAGCGCCTGAAGCAGGCCGAAGAGGCCGCCAAGGCACCGCCGGCCGAAGACAAGAAACCGGCCGAGGAGGCGCCTGTTGAGGAGGCCGCCGCCGCGGACGAAGCTCCCGCTGAAGAGGCACCTGCCGAAGCGGCTCCGGCGGAGGAAGAGAAGCCTGCTGAAGAGGCCAAGGCAGAAGAGAAGCCGGCTGAGGAAGAGGCGCCTGCTGAAGCGGCCAAGGCCGAGGACGCGGCTCCCACCGAAGAGGCCAAGGGGGAAGAAGCCGAAGAAGAAAAACCTGCCGAGGACGCGGCTGGGGAAGAAGCCCCCGCCGAAGACGCCCCGCCACAGGATGCCGAGAAGAAGGATACCTAAGGAACGGCCATGACTCCCGGCAAGGATCATAGCGGCAACACATCAGAGCCCGGCCAGGGCGCAGTCTGTGTCGGCGTCATCACCGGCGCCAAGGGCGTCAAGGGCCAGGTGCGCATCAAGAGCTTCACCGAGGACCCGGCCAAGGTGGCCGCCTATGGGCCGGTGAGCGACGAGGCGGGACGGCGCCAGATGCAGTTGAAGGTGGAAGAGGTCTCGAAAGCGACGGTGACGGCGCGGATCGCGGGCATCGATGACCGCACCGCCGCCGAGGCGCTCAAGGGATGCCGGCTCTATGTCGACCGCGACCGCTTGCCGCAGCCGCAAGAGGACGAGTTCTACTATTGTGACCTCATTGGGCTTGACGCCATCCTCCCCGATGGCGAGAAGCTGGGGCCGGTATGCGCGGTCCACAATTTCGGTGCCGGCGATGTTCTCGAGATCGACCGCATGGGCGACAAGGGGACGGTGATGGTGCCTTTCACCCGCCAGGTGGTGCCGGTGATCGACTTCAAGGCCAGGGTGGTCAGGATCGAGCCACCGGAGGGATTGTTGGACACCGGGACCACGCCTCGCCACCGCAAGGGAGAGGACAAGTGAACGCCGCCACCAAAACGCCGGCCAAAACGCCGGTATGGACGGCCAGGGTTCTGACCCTGTTCCCTGGGATGTTCCCCGGGCCCCTGGCCCATTCCATCGCCGGCAAGGCCCTGAGCCGAGGGATCTGGGCGGTGGAAACGGTGGACATCAGGGATTTTGCGGGCAATAAACATCGTAGCGTCGACGACACGCCCTTTGGCGGCGGCGCCAGCATGGTAATGTGTCCCGATGTGGTCGATGCGGCGCTGGCGGCTCATGCCGATGACCGCGGCCCGGTGATCTATCTCAGCGCCAAGGGACGGCCCTTCGACCAGGCTAAGGCCCGGGAGCTGGCTAACGCGCCGGTGGTCACCTTGTTGTGCGGGCGCTATGAAGGCATCGACGAACGGGTCATCGAGGCCCACGCGCTCGACGAGGTCAGCATCGGTGATTACGTGCTGTCGGGGGGAGAACCGGCGGCGGCTGTCATCATAGATGCCTGCGTGCGGCTGCTGCCGGGTGTCATCGGCAACGCCGAATCGCTGGTGGAAGAGAGTTTCGAACGGGGATTGCTGGAATATCCCCACTATACGCGCCCGCCCTCGTGGCAGGGGCGCAAGGTGCCCGAGGTGTTGTTGTCCGGACACCATGAGAAGATCCGAGCCTGGCGCTTGGCCCAGGCGGAGAAAGTCACGCGGGAACGCCGTCCCGATCTCTGGGCGCGCTATGTCGGCCGTAACCAATAGCCGCCGGGTGGCGGACAGCAATCGAGGGTAAGTGCCATGAACATCATCGAACAGCTTGAACAAGAGCAGATCGCCAAACTAACCGCCGACCGCCCCGTGCCCGAGTTCGGCCCCGGCGACAGCCTCAGGGTCAGCGTGCGTGTCGTCGAAGGTACCCGCGAACGGGTCCAGATCTTCGAGGGCGTGTGTATCGCCCGCACCAGTAGCGGCGTCAATTCGTCCTTCACGGTGCGCAAGCTGTCCTATGGCGAAGGGGTGGAACGGGTGTTTCCGCTCTATTCCCCCAACATCTCCAACATCGAGGTGGTGCGCCGTGGCGATGTACGCCGGGCCAAGCTCTATTACCTGCGCGGACGCACCGGCAAGCGCGCCCGCATCGCCGAGAAGGTGACGCGCGGCAGGGGCGGCAAGGGCGCCGCCAAGGGCAACAAAGCCAAAAACGTGGCCGTGGCTACGGAGCAGGTCCAGGGACCCCAGCTCGAGGGCGCCTCCGCCCCAAAGGCCGAGGAAAAAACCGAGGATTCGAAGACCAAGAAATAACCGCGACGCTGCCGGGGCAACCCGGATCAAAGCGGCCAAAACAACAGGACGAAGAATATGGCGGCTCCGCAAACCCTGTTCGACAAGATCTGGCAGAACCATGTGGTCGAACGTTCCGACGATGGCACCTGTCTGCTTTATATCGACCGCCACCTGGTCCACGAGGTCACCAGCCCCCAGGCTTTCGAGGGCCTGCGCCTGACCGGCCGCAAGGTGCGGAGACCCGAAGCGACGCTGGCGGTTGCGGACCACAACGTGCCCACCACCGACCGCGGCGCCGAGATCAAGGAAGAGGAATCGCGCATCCAGGTCGAGACCCTGGAAAAGAACTGCGCCGAGTTCGGCATTCCCTATATCCCGCTCACCGATGCGCGCCAGGGTATCGTCCATATCATCGGCCCCGAACAGGGGCTGACCCAACCCGGCATGACCATCATCTGCGGCGACAGCCATGCCGCCACCCATGGCGCCTTCGGCGCCCTGGCCTTCGGCGTCGGCACCTCCGAGGTCGAACACGTGCTGGCGACCCAAACCATGATCCAGGCCCCGGCCAAGAACATGCGCATCAGCGTCACCGGCACCCCCCATCCGGGCATCCTGGCCAAGGACCTGATCCTTGCCATCATCGGCAAGATCGGCACCGCCGGCGGCACCGGCCATGTCATCGAATATGCCGGCGACGCCATCGCCGCGCTGTCGATGGAAGGGCGCATGACCGTGTGCAACATGTCGATCGAGGCCGGCGCCCGCGCTGGGCTGATGGCGCCCGACGACACCACCTTTGCCTATGCCAAGGGCCGGCCCATGATGCCCAAGGGCGATGATTGGGAGCGCGCCGTCGCCTTCTGGCGAACCCTACCCTCGGACCAAGGTGCGACCTATGACACCGAGGTGACGCTCAAGGCCGACGATATCCCGCCCTTGGTGACCTGGGGCACCAGCCCCCAGGACGTGCTGGCGATCACCGGGGCGGTTCCCGACCCGGCCGAGGAGGCCGACGAAGGCCGCCGCCAGTCCATGGAGCGCGCCTTGGAATATATGGGGCTCACGCCCAAGACGCCGATGACCGAGATCACCATCGAGACCGCCTTCATCGGCTCATGCACCAATGGCCGCATCGAGGATTTGCGTGTTGCGGCCGCCATCGCCAAGGGCCGCAAGGTCGCCCCTGGGGTCCGCGCCCTGGTGGTGCCGGGCTCGGGGCTGGTCAAGCAACAGGCGGAAGAGGAAGGCCTCGACCGCGTCTTCCTCGCTGCCGGCTTCGAATGGCGCGAGGCCGGCTGTTCCATGTGCCTAGCCATGAACCCGGACAAGCTTGCCCCCGGCGAACGGGCGGCGTCCACGTCGAACCGCAATTTCGAAGGCCGCCAGGGCCCGGGCGGGCGCACCCACCTCATGAGCCCGGCCATGGTCGCCGCCGCCGCCATCACCGGGCACCTCACCGACATTCGCGAGCTCGATTAGCATGGACAAATTCACCAAAGTGACCGGCATCGCCGCGCCCCTGCCTATGATCAACGTCGATACCGACAAGATCATTCCCGCGCGCTGGCTCAAGACCATCAAGCGCACCGGGCTGGGCGGCGCCCTGTTCGAGGCCATTCGCTATGACAAGGACGGCAATGAGAATCCGGACTTCGTTCTCAACAAGCCGCCCTACCGCAAGGCCGAAATCCTGGTGACCGGCACCAATTTCGGTTGCGGCTCATCGCGCGAGCACGCGGTGTGGGCGCTGATGGGGTTCGGCATCCGCTGCGTCATGGCCCCCGAATTCGCCGATATCTTCTATTCCAATGCCTTCAAGAACGGTGTCCTGCTGATCAAACTGCCCCAGGAGCGGATCGATGATTTGATGGCGGATGCCGAACAGGGCGAAAACGCCCGCATCACCGTCGATCTCGAGGCCCAGGAGATCATCCGGCCCGACGGCGAGGTCATCGGGTTCGACATCGACCCTTTCCGCAAGCATTGCCTGCTCAACGGTCTCGACGACATCGCGCTGACCATGGAAAAGGCCGAAGCCATCGAAGGGTTCGAGGACACGCAGCGCCAATCCCTGCCCTGGCTCTATAGTTGAGCCCATCTTCCTGATATGGCCGCCAACCGAAAATTGTTGATCCTCGCCGGCGACGGCATCGGCCCGGAGGTCATGGCCGAGGTCAAGCGCGTGGTCGGTTGGTTCGACCGCGCCCGCGCCGTCTCCTTCGATGTGTCCGACGGCCTGGTCGGCGGCTGCGCCTATGACGCCCATGGCACGCCCTTGGCCGACGAGACCATGGCCCAGGCCCAAGACGCCGACGCGGTGCTGCTCGGCGCCGTCGGCGGGCCCAAATGGGAGGGTCTTGCCTTCGAGGACCAGCCCGAAAGGGGCCTGCTGCGTCTGCGCAAGGAGATGGAGCTGTTCGCCAATCTGCGCCCGGCGATCGTGTTCGATGCCCTGGCCGAGGCTTCGAGCCTCAAGCTCGAACTGGTCAAGGGCCTCGATCTCTTGATCCTGCGCGAGCTCACCGGCGGGGTCTATTTCGGCGAGCCCCGCGGCATCGAGACTTTGGCCGACGGCACCAGGCGCGGCGTCAACACCCAGGTCTACACCACGCCCGAGATCGTCCGCATCGGCCGTGTCGCCTTCGAGATGGCAGGCAAGCGCGGCGGCCGGGTGTGCTCGGTGGAAAAGGCCAATGTCATGGAATCCGGCGTGCTGTGGCGCGAGGAAATCCAGAAGCTCCATGACAGCGAATTTCCAGATATCGAGCTCTCCCACATGTATGCCGACAATTGCGCCATGCAGCTGGTGCGCGCGCCCAAGCAGTTCGACGTCATCGTCACCGACAATCTGTTCGGCGACGTGTTATCCGACTGCGCCGCCATGCTGACCGGCTCGCTGGGCATGCTGCCCTCGGCATCTTTGGGCGCGGCGGACGGCACCGGCCGGCGCAAGGCGCTCTATGAGCCGGTTCACGGCTCGGCGCCCGACATCGCCGGCAAGAACCTGGCCAATCCCCTGGCGACGCTCCTCAGCTTCGCCATGATGCTGCGCTATTCCTTCGACTTGGCCGATGACGCCGATCTGGTCGAGGGCGCGGTGCGCGACGTGCTGGATTCCGGGCTGCGTACCGCCGACATCATGCAACAGGGCATGACCCAGGTCTCGACCACGGAAATCGGGGAGGCCGTGGTCGCCGCGCTTGAGCACCGCGCCGGCTGATACGGGGGCCTACGACACAACCAGGAGGACGCGATAAATGCTCGACGTCTTTAGCTGGCGGACCGGCAACGGCCGCAAGATCCACATCATGCTCGAGGAGACCGGGATCGATTACCGGCTCCATCCCATCAACATCCACAAGGGCGAACAATTCACGCCTGAGTTCCTGGCGCTCAATCCCAACAACAAGATCCCGGTGATCGTCGATGACGATGGGCCGGGCGGCGATCCCCTGACCCTGTTCGAATCCGGCGCCATCCTGTTATATCTGGCGGAAAAGACCGGTCAGCTGCTGCCCACCGACCCAGTGGGGCGCCTGAAAGTCATCCAGTGGTTGATGTTCCAGGTCGGTGGCGTCGGCCCCATGCTGGGCCAGGCCCATTATTTCCGGGGCTATACCGCCGACCCGGTGCCCCACGGCATCGAGCGCTACACCAACGAGGCCGGCCGGCTCTACCGGGTCATCGACAAGCAGCTGGGCGATCACGAATATCTCGCCGGCGATTATTCCATCGCCGACATCGCCACTTTCCCGTGGCTGCAGGGCCACGAGAAGCAGGGCCAGGACCTGGCGGATTACCCCAATATCCGGCGCTGGTTCGACGCCATCATGGCGCGCCAGGCGGTCCAGCGCGGCATCAAGCTGCTGCGCGACGATCCCGGCGAGGCCGAGGTGCCCCATGACGACAAATGGCGCGATATCATGTTCGGCGCCATCCAGTACCAGCCACGCTGAGGGGCGGGCTCGGGGCGGGCTCGCATTCGGCGACGGATTTGACGTTGCCTAGCGTGTATATTTATTGAGTAATTGGAGAAACGGCTTGGGAGCTGTCTGATTGCAGACGGCTCTTAGCCTGTTGGCATGGAAGAGGCATC
>JAZFWG010000226.1:0-7191 GCA_036448135.1 Alphaproteobacteria bacterium | reverse complement strand
TCGAGATAGACCACATAGAACGAGCCGCGGATGGCATAGGTGGTGTTGCGCAACACCGACGCCATCACCACCACGGCGATGGCGGGAATCGAGAGCAGCGCGAGGGCCTCGAGATAGCTGGACAGTCTGGGGACGAAATCCCGGAGGCGAAGCCGGTCATCGGCGCGGACAAGCTCCTTGGACGGCGCCGGCAGGATGTAGGCTGCGACGAATAGCCCGCCCGCCCACAAGGACATGGTGAGAAACGCCCCCCACGGGCCAAGATGTTCCCAGGCGGCGCCGATGATAAGCGGCACCGTCAGGTTGCCCACCAATGCCGCGGAGCTCAGCCGTCCCGCATGGGTGGGGTCCCCCTGCATGATTTGGCCGATCAGGGATTGGGCCCCCATCCACGATATGGTCGTCGCCAGCCCCCCCAGCATCTGCAGGATGACCACCGCCCAGATCCACGGCGCCAGGGGATAAACAATGGGAACCACGAAACCGGCGATGGCGAAGACCATCATCACCCGCTTGGCGCCGAGATGGTCCATCATGGCGCCGCCATGGATCGACAGCACCGCGGGCAGAATATGCCGGGCGCCCAATATGATGCCGATCATGAAGGCAGACGGCTCGAGCGTCAGCACCACCCAGAGAGGAATCAGCAACCCCGCCATGTTCTGCATGCTGGTGGCGAGATAACCGGAGGCATAGACCGCGTATTGGACGCGCAGGGGTATGGTCTCGGTGGCGGACTCGGCCAAGCTTGTTCCTTCCTGATTTATCTCTTCAGCGGCCAGTCGTCCCCGGGACCGGGGCAAGGATGGCGTCGGCAACGCACTGAAATTAGATCATGGCCCCGAAAAGGCAAGGCGGTTGCGAACCGGCGAAAACCGCTGACGGCATATGGCGGTTCGTGCCATGATCCAGCGCCTGTAATGAGCTGCGGTTTGCGTCCTCGGCGTGCAGACCGAGGGAGGCCGGATGCGACGGGAATACCTGATTGCCCCCATGGCAGGGCTGATGTTGGCGGCAATGGTGGTGGCCGCACCGCCCAGCCTGGCCGCGGAACGGGCCATCGCCACGGGCGCACTCACGGCCCTGATGGCGCGGTTCCAATCCGCCCAACCCGGCGATTTCCCAAGCTTTGCCGAGAAGGTGCGCGAAACGGCGAAACATGAGGTGCTGAAGCGTTCGATCGACCGCTTCATCAACAAACAGCCCCTCGACGACATCGATCGCATCAACATTTACCGGCTGCTCGGAATCTATGGCCGCATCAAATACAAAAGCGAGATGATCCGGGTGTTAACCGAGCTCGTCGCCCTTCCCACCTATAAGCGCGAAGGGATGCCCCAGCACCACAACCCCCATATCATCAAATTGGGCGAAACCCTGGAAAAGCTAGCCGACGCGTTCGAGCTGGAATTCCGCAACACCGGCGACCGCATCTTCGAGATCATCCTGGCGGGCGAGGCAAAGGGCGCCATCGGCGTTTTTACCCATGGCGATGTGGTCCCCGTCGAGGACGCAACGTGGCGGGTAAGGCACCAGAGATGGTTCTATCCCTTTCAGCTCAGGATCTACGGCGACAGGATGTATGGCCGTGGCGTGTTGGATAACAAAAGTTCGATCGTGGCCGCGTTGTTCGCCCTGAAGGTCATCAAGGAATCTGGTTTCTCCATCGGCCGCACCATTCGGCTGTTCGTCGAGACCACCGAGGAAACCGGCGGATCCGGCATCGAATATTACAAACAGCGGCATGGCTTGCCTGGCTACAACATCGTGCTCGATGGACGCTATCCCGTCGGCGTCGCGGAAAAAGGATTCGGCGTGGTTATGGCCAAGTTCCCGGTGCGCAAGGCCGAAGGCAAAGGCGCCGAGATTGTCGAGGTCACAGGCGGCGGGGCCATAAATCAGGTGCCGTCCGAGGCCCGCGCCACCATCCTTGGCGCCTCGCCGCGAGAACTAAACAGACAGCTCAGCCCTGAGGTGGCGGGCTACGTCAAGGCCAAGGGCGGCAATTTCCGGATCCTGCATTCGGCCAACCGCCGTCGCCTGATTGTAACGGTGATCGGCGAAGGCACTCATTCGGCGCGTCCCGATCTCGGCGTCAATCCGGTTTCGCGGCTATTCGATTTTCTGAACACCATCCGTGACCGCGCCCCTTTCAAGCGCAACCATTTCACCGATGCCGCGGCCTATGTCGCCGACAACTGGGGCATCGACGATTACGGCAAGAAACTCGGCATTGATTATGCCGACGATTTCATGGGGCGGCTCACCGCGGTTCTCACCACCGTCAAGGTGAAAAAAGGCGTCCTCCACGTCGCCGTCAATCCCAGGGCGCCACGCGGCAAAGAGCCGGAGCAACTGATCGGGGAGATTTCGGAAAAGCTTGCCGCCTGGCGCGACCGGCGCGGCATCCCCCTCACCTTCGACATCAACATCAAGCGCTATATGTACCGTGATCCCAAGGGTCCGTGGATCGAAACCCTTCTCGAAATTTTCGCCGATATCACCGGTCTCGAGCCCAAGCCACGTTCATCGAACGGTTACACCACGGCGCGGCAGCTGCCCAACGGCATTCAATTCGGCCCGGGCATGCCCGGGGAGAGCGGCACCGCCCATAAGAAAAATGAATTCAAGAAATTGAGCAATTTCCTGCGCGACGTCCAGATCTTGACGGAAACCTTCCTCCGTCTCGGCAACCTGAAACACATGGAATAGCCACCGGCGGCCCGCGCGCCCTGGTCAATCACCCCCCTGGCCCATCAACTCAGCGGCGCAATTCAACCGGTGGCAGCGGTCTGCCCATGGGCTTGGCGGGTTTGACGCGTCTCGAACGGCGCCGCGGGATGGCCGATTTCACCCCTCTTTGACTTTCGGCCCAACCCCACGGGCCGGCGCTCTGCACACGGATCCAATTAAAAGGAGCCCGTGTCCTCGCCGCGGCGATGACCTTGCCGCCGGACGTCAAACGGACCCGGAGCAGGCCCCAAGCTTCCCATTTCTGGATGATACAGACGACCGCCTGGCCCGCGATCCTGATGCGCCTCGGCACGGAACCGCGAAGATTGGCAAGGTGGCGTTCGCCAGTGGCGTCACGGATGCGGCAATCGCCCCGGTATCGCAACGCCGGGGACCCCAAAATCTCGACCACGAACGCCGTCGACTGGATCTTCGGCTTTTGCGCTTTTGGCTTTACCGCGGGTTCCGGCGCCGGTGGCGGAGGGAGCTTTTCGCCCGGCGGTCTGGGGCCGATGAATTTCAGCCCGACCCAGCCTTCCTTGCCGATGGCGCCGTAGATGTTGACCTTGATCCAGCCTCCCTGGCGGCGCCATTCGAACAGCTTGTGGCCCTTGTTCAAGGTCATGACCACGGCGGCTTCGGGATCCGGGGCGGAACGCACCTTGACACCATCGGTAAGAACAAAATGCCAGTCGCCGGGCGTGGCTTCCGCCGCCCCCGCCATGGCAAGGGCGCCCAGGACCGAGATCAATATTGCACCCAATCTTGTTAACCGCATCCGATGCTCCGCGAAACCGGTCGGAACGGGACGTCGCCGCTGACGATGACCCGGTGCAGAAGGCGTGTGTCGGGATGGGCATGATCGCCTCCCGGCCACACTGGATCAAGGATAGGGTCCGATCATAGCTCTTTCGGCCTTCGCGCTGCAACCGAGGGGACGTGACGGGGGCAAAGCTTTAATCGAAACCCGCCCTTCGCGCGGCCCGCGGACAGCAACGGCTGAACATTCAGTTGGGCCCCGGAATTACTTCAAATTTTCGGAAATTTGTTAACCTCTTGCAAGTATTCAATAATGATAACAGTCATAAAGATTGAGACTTGTAGATCATTCCTGTATGATTTTTTGCCGTTATCTTGTTATAGGATGACACTTCTAGATGCATCAATTTGCCAAGGACTCGAGGCCCATGGGTCGATTGCGCGTTGTTTCTGCCATTACCGCCCTGTTGCTCCTTGCGGGATGCGCGGCCGTTGCCGTGACCGCCGGCGGCATCGCCGGCAGCACCGGCGTCAATCACACGCTCAACGGCATCGTCTACAAGACCTTCACCACGCCGATGAAGGACATGCGGGTGGCGACCCTGAAGACCCTGAACCGCATGGACATGCCGGTCACCGATGACAAGGAAGCCAAGTTCGGCTGGCTCATCGTGGCCACGGCCAGAGAGCGGGTCATCGAGATCGAACTGGAGAAATTGACCAACCGCACCACCCGCATGCGGGTGGTCGCCAACAAGGGTGATTTCTTGAAGGACAGCGCCACCGGCACGGAGATCATCATCCAGACCGTCCAGACGCTGGAAAAGAGCAGCGCCGGCGCCCGCTAGGCCGGCCAGTCGGGGGGAATCACAGGAGTAGGAGTATGATCAAGTTGGCTAGAACATTCATTCTTGGTCTTGCCGCCGCCGTTATGTTTTCCGGCGCCGCCTCGGCCCAGACCACATTTGACAGTCTTTCCACCGGGAACCAGAAAATCGTCAACGCCATCCACGACGCCCAGACCGAAACGTCGACTTTGACCCTCGATCAAATCGCGATCAAGAAAGATGGTGGTGGCTGGGGCACGATCTACAAGCAGATGTTCGCGGATGGTCTGGTGGAATTCAAAAACCTTGGCCAGGCCGTCAGCAGCTACAATCACGCCAACAAGCCGCCGCATCCGTCGTCGTCACCGTCCACGACCGTGATCACCACGGCCTCGGGCCAGCGGATCACCGTCGGCGGCAACAAGCGGGGGCATTTCGGCAAGTCCCTGTCCAAAAGCGCCAAGAGCCACCGCGGCAAAAATTCCTTTACCCCCGGCAAGGGCGCGAAGGTGACGGTCACCACCGCCGGCGGCGGCACCCATGGCGGCATGGTCTCGGGGTCTGCCAAGCATGGCGGCAGTGTCGGCATCACCAGCGCCGGTGGCGGCGGCCATGGCTACGGCCACGGCAAAGCCAAATCCGGCAAGGGCAAGTAACCGCCCTGAGTTGTTGAAACAGGGCCTGTTCGGCCGAGATATGGCGAAAGAGCCGGTCGGCGCGAGCCCGTCGGCTGTTTCGCTGTCGGGCATGGATGTCCCAGGAAAATCTAGCCCTTCAGGACAAATCGCAGGGCTCCGGTGGCGGTGTAAGTCATCCCGCCTCCATGGCCTTGCACCGTTCCCACCACAGCGGAATTCATGTTAACCTTGTCTCATAATAATCCTTCAGGGAATAACCTATAGACATGATACACAACCCCTTCCGGGTATCTCAGGGCAAGGAGATCCTGTTGTTTCTACGACGTTGGCTCGCCAATCCCATGCGCATCGGCGCCGTACTGCCAAGCTCGCCATCTCTGACGCGGCTCATCGCGCGCCACGCGGTGACCGGCGATGATGGTGCCGTTCTCGAACTGGGTCCGGGGACAGGCGCCGTCACCCAGGCCATGCTGGATGCCGGCATCACCGAAGACCGGCTTATCCTGGTGGAGATCGACCCTAAGCTGCACCATTGGCTCGCCCGGCGATTTCCCAAGGCCATGGTAATTCACGGTGACGCGGCGGAGCTTCAGGAGATTTTGCCGCAGGACTTGATCGGTCAGATTTCGACCGTGGTGTCGAGCCTGCCGATACTGAGCTTCCCCCTGCCGCAACAGCGGGCCATCGTCGAACAGGTGTTTGGCGTGACCAGCGCGGACGGACGTTTGTTGCAGTACACGTATTCGCCGAATTCACCCTTTTCCCGCGGCCTTGTCGTGCCCGGAAAGCTTCTGGGATGGGCCCCCGGCAATGTGCCACCGGCATCGCTTTGGCGATTCACCCGGCCCGAGGTCATCGGCAATGTCACCATGTCTTCTGCCCCTGCCAGTGATGAGGGATTTCCTTTGATCCGCTGACGATGCCGACCCGCCAAGCACAACCTCGGCAATTCAGGCGCTCGACCCGGCGTATATTGCGGGGCGGCGTGAGTTTTGGCTGTGCCCTGTTCATGGCCATCACCCTGGCCGGCGCCGCCTGGGGGCAATCCGACCCCATCAAGGCCTATCGGCAAGGCGATTACGCCACCGCCCATGAGATATGGCTTTCCCTTGCGAAAAAAGGCAACAGCGCCGCCCAATACAATATCGGCCTGCTTTATCAACATGGCCTTGGCGTCACCCGTCACTTCGCCGAAGCGGTGAAATGGTACACCCAGGCGGCACAGGGTGGTGACGCCGACGCCCAGGCCAAGCTCGGCGATTTCATCCTGGAAGGGCATTGGGGGAGCGGCAGGGAAACCAGCGCGGTCAAATGGTACCGGCTCGCCGCCGGCCAAGGGCACCGCAAGGCGCAACGCCAACTCGGCATCCTGCTCTCCCAGGGGAAAGGGGTGGAACGCGACCCCGATGAGGCCATCGAATGGCTGCGGGCCGCCAGCGACCAAGGCGATTCCGTGGCGGCGCGGTGGCTCCGCGGTCTGGAGCGCCAACGCCACGAAAAACCGGCCCAGCTCGCCAATGTCATGCGGCCAAATGTCGGCAGAAGCTTGCGGCCACCGAACTTCGGCTCCCAGGGCAATTGTCCTTCATCCCCCAGGGCGCCTTATGACATCCATGTGAGGGTGGAGATTCCCACACCGCCGATCAATCACCGCCTGTCGATCAAGCAACTGGGCAAGAAAATGATCCATGGTCCGCGATCTCGGATCCTCGGCCTGACCCAATCGGACCTTCGGGTCAAAACCCGGGGCCATTACTCGGTCGAGAGGTCGGGCGACAAATTCTGTTTTTCGGTTCGGGCCATCGACGTGATCTTGAAATACCAAGCACTCCAGGTCTATGTGGCCAAGGAATACAAGGTCGGATCGTGCGCGTTTCGCGCCGTCCTGGCCCATGAGCGTGATCATGTCCGCGTCGCCCGTGAGAATCTCGAAAGCTACACCCCGAAAATCCGGTCGGTGTTGACATCACTGCTCATTCCCACCGGGAGCGAGCCCATCCAGGTGGTTTCCGCCAAGGCCGCCAAGGCCAAAATGAAAAGCATCACCGACGAGCTTTTGGGGCCGGTCTACAAGGAAATGTTCAAAACCCTCAAAATGGGCCAGGCGGCCCTAGACACCCCCCAGCAATATCTACGGGTGCGAAACAAATGCTCCCGGTGGTAGAGGCCTAACCACACCGGCGTTTGATCACCCCCTAGAGTCTTTTTCTATTTGACGGAATCTAAAGGGGATT
>JAZFWG010000225.1:0-5401 GCA_036448135.1 Alphaproteobacteria bacterium | reverse complement strand
CCTCCACGCCATCATCAAGGCGTGCGTTGATGGCATGGATGGTGATGACGGAGAAGACGACGCCCGTTTCGACCCCACCCACAATTCCACCCTGAAGACGGAGATCATCGCGGCGCGCAAATCGATGATCCCGGAAAACTATATCCAGCGGGCCATTCAGTTGGCAAAACAGGGGTACAGATCGTTCGATTTCAAGACCTATGACACCGATTGGGATTCGAACGCCTATCTCACCGTTTCCGGCCAGAATTCCAACAATTCTGTACGTGTCACCAGCGATTTCCTGCAAAAGGTCCGCGAAGACGGCGATTGGGATCTGATCCGCCGTACCGACGGCCAAGTGCACAAGACCCTCAAGGCACGTGATTTGTGGGAGCAGATCGGCCATGCGGCCTGGTCCTCCGCCGATCCCGGCCTCCAGTTCGATACCACCATCAACGAATGGCACACATGTCCCAATTCGGGCCGCATCGACGCGTCGAACCCGTGCTCCGAATACATGTTCCTGGACGACACCGCGTGCAACCTGGCCTCCATCAACCTTCTGGCCTTCCGCCAGGAGGACGGCAGATTCGACATCAGGGGCTTCCAGCATGCGGTGCGGCTGTGGACCATCGTGCTCGAGATTTCGGTGTTGATGGCGCAATTCCCCTCCAAGGAAATCGCCAGACTGTCCTTCGAGTACCGCACCCTGGGTCTCGGTTTTGCCAACCTTGGCGGTTTGTTGATGGCATCCGGCCTTGGCTACAACTCAGACGAGGGCCGCGCCCTGTGCGGGGCGATCACCTCGCTTATGACCGGCACCTGCTATATCACCTCGGCGGAAATGGCGAGTGAACTGGGGTCCTTCCCCGGATATGAGAAGAACCGTGGCGCCATGCTGCGGGTGATCCGCAACCACCGCCATGCCGCCTATGGTGAGAAGGAAGGCTATGAAGGCCTGTCGATCGCACCGGTGGCGCTCGATATCCCCAACTGCCCCGATGTCAATTTGGCGGTGGCCGCGGCGCGGGCCTGGGACGATGCGTTGGAACTGGGCGAGCAATCCGGCTACCGCAATGCCCAGGTCTCGGTGATCGCGCCGACCGGCACCATCGGCCTGGTCATGGATTGCGACACCACCGGGATCGAACCCGACTTCGCCCTGGTCAAGTTCAAGAAGCTGGCCGGCGGCGGCTATTTCCGCATCATCAACCGCACCGTACCGGTGGGGTTGAAGACCCTCGGCTATAGCGAGAGCCAGATCGAGGAGATGGTTCTTTATGCGGTCGGTAACGGCACCCTCAAGGACGCGCCGGCCATCAACCATGACACCCTGCATCAGCACGGTTTTAACGAGAGCACCCTACAGGCGTTGGAAGCCAGCCTGGCCAACGCCTTCGACATCAAATTCGCCTTCAACAAATGGACCCTGGGCGAGGAGTTCTGCACCAAGGTCCTCGGCTTCACCACCGAGCAACTCGACGATGTCAGCTTCAACATGCTCGATGCCCTTGGCTTCACCAAGGGGGACATCGAAGCCGCCAATACCTATTGCTGCGGCGCCATGACCATGGAAGGCGCCCCCCATCTCCAAGCCGAGCATTTGTCCGTGTTCGAGTGCGCCAGTCCCTGCGGGCGCAACGGCACCGGCGCGCTTTCGGTCGAAAGCCACATCTTCATGCTGGCGGCGTCACAGCCCTTCATCTCGGGCGCCATCTCCAAGACCATCAACATGAACAACGCGGCATCGATCGAGGATTGCATGGAAGCCTACATGCTGTCCTGGCAGCTGGGGCTTAAGGCCAATGCTCTCTACCGTGACAACTCGAAGCTTTCGCAACCCCTCAGCGCCGTGGTCCTCGACGACGATGAATCCGTGGCAGAGTTGGTGGCAGAGGTTGCCCAATCGAACCAGGTGACACAGGCCAAGGTCATCGCCGAGCGCATCGTCGAGCGCTTCATTTCCGAACGCCGGCGCTTGCCATCACGGCGCAAGGGATACACCCAGAAGGCGATCATCGGCGGCCACAAGCTCTATCTGCGCACCGGCGAATACGAAGACGGTACGATCGGCGAAATCTTCCTCGACATGCACAAGGAAGGCGCCGCATTCCGCAGTCTGATGAACAACTTCGCCATCGCCATCTCCATCGGCCTGCAATATGGCGTGCCGTTGGAAGAGTTCGTCGAGGCCTTCACCTTCACCCGGTTCGAGCCGTCCGGCGTCGTCGAGGGCAACGAAGCCATCAAGATGTCGACATCGATCCTCGACTACGTGTTCCGCGAACTCGCGATCTCTTATATGGGCCGCAGCGATCTCGCCCATGTCGGACCCAGCGATCTTCTGCCCGATGCCGTCGGCCGCGGCAATAGTGAGGGCGATCTGCCGGAAACCGCCGACGAGGAAACCCTGGACGTATACAGGCGCCTGGCAAGCAACGGCTACGTCCGCAAGAATCTATATGTGCTTAGTGGTGGCGCGTCAGCAGAAGCGGCCGTTGAGCCGGTCGCAAACCTGAGCAATGAAATGGTCACGGAAGCTGTCGCCGCCGCCCCCGCCCTGACCGGCAATGGCCCCGCTGAGGCCGTCGCTGTCAGTGCCGCAGTCGCAGGCAATGTCGACTCGAAATTTTCCCAGATCCGCGAGGCGCGGTTGAAGGGATTCGAGGGCGACCCTTGTGGCGAATGCGGCAACTTCACCCTGGTGCGCAACGGGACTTGCCTCAAATGCAACACCTGTGGCGCCACCAGTGGCTGTAGCTAAGTAGCGTACGAGTGGTGTAGGTTCTCCCTGAAACTTGGGGGGTGCTAGCGGGCATCCCCCCTTTTTTGTTTTGCAAACATGAGCAATGACATCGAATCGCGGCTTGCCGAGCTTGGCATCATCCTACCCGAAGTCCCGGCGCCGGTCGCCAACTATGTTCCCTTCGTCATCGCCGGCCCCCTGGTCTTCATTTCCGGACAAATCACCATGTGGGACGGCGAGCTCAAATTCCTCGGTAAGGTCGGGGCCGATCTGACCCTGGAACAGGGCCAGGACGCAGCGCGGCTCTGCGCCATCAACCTATTGGCCCAGGCCAAAGCGGCGGCGGGCAGCCTTGAACGCATCAAGCGTTGCGTCAAGCTGACCGGTTTCGTCAATGCCGATCCCGGCTTCACCGACCACCCAAAGGTCATCAATGGCGCGTCCGACCTCATGGTCGTCGTGCTTGGCGACAATGGCCGCCACGCCCGGGCCGCGGTGGGGGTGAATTCCCTGCCCATGGGGGTCGCCGTCGAGGTGGACGGAGTGTTCGAACTCTCTTAATCGCGCCATTGCCTCGCCGCGGCAAAACCGCCATCATCCGCCCATGCCCGACGGCAACGAACCGGTAGCTATCAAGGTCCTCGGCAGCATCGGTGAAATCTCCGCCGAGGCGTGGGATGCCTGCGCCGGCGCCGGCAATCCCTTTACCAGCCATGGCTTTCTCGCCGCCGTCGAGGACAGCGGATCGGCCGCCGCCGAGACCGGCTGGGAGCCACGGCATTTGTGCCTCGAGGACAAGTCGGGTGTCCTAATCGGCGCCGTTCCCATGTATCTCAAGGGCCATTCCTACGGCGAATATGTTTTCGATTGGGGCTGGGGCGACGCCTATGAGCGCGCCGGCGGCCACTATTACCCCAAGCTCCAGGCCGCCATCCCCTTCACGCCGGTGACCGGTCCGCGCCTTTTGGTTCGCGACACCGTTGCGCCCGAAATGCGCCATGCCGTGATCAAGACCCTGACTGCGGGGCTGATCGAGGTGGCAAAGCGGCTCGATGTGTCCTCGGTCCATGTCACCTTTCCCACCGAAGACCAGTGGCAAGGCCTGGGCGCCGAGGGGTTCCTGCAGCGCGAAGGCAAACAGTTCTTCTGGCACAATCCCGGTTACGACGGGTTCGACGATTTCCTGGCCTCTCTGGCATCACGCAAGCGCAAGATGATCCGCCGCGAACGCCGTGACGCCTTGGCCTCTGGGATCCGGATCGAGACCCTTAACGGGTGCGATATCAAGCCCCGCCATTGGGACAATTTCTTCGAGTTCTATTTGAACACCACCAACCGAAAATGGGGCCATCCCTATCTCAACCGCGACTTCTTCGACCGCCTGGGCCAGACCATGGCCGACAAGGTTGTTCTGGTAATGGCGGAACGCGACGGCGAGCCGATCGCCGGCGCCCTCAATCTTATGGGCGACGACGCCCTTTATGGGCGCAATTGGGGTTGTATCGAGTATCACCCGTTCCTGCATTTCGAGGTCTGTTACTACCGCGCCATGGATTTCGCCATCGAACGCGGCCTCAAGCGCGTCGAGGCCGGCGCCGGCGGACGCCACAAGATCCAACGCGGTTATGTGCCGGCCGCCACCTATTCGGCCCACTGGATCCGTGATCCCGGGTTCCGCCAGGCGGTCGAGCAGTTCCTCGATGAAGAGCGCCGCCAGATCGAATTCGAACGCCTTGCGCTGGGCCAAAGGACCCCATTCCGCAAGGACGGCCCCGGGCAGGCGGGCGAAGACGTCGATGAGTTCTGACAAGGAACCCGACTAGGGTGCGTCGATACTGTAGTGGCAAGGCGTGATCGTTCTCGAGGGGGGGAAGTTCACGGTCACGGTGGTGCCGGCGCCGGGCACGCTTTGCAAATTCAAGCTCCCGCCATGGAGTTCGGCGAAGGACTTTGCCAGGTGCAACCCCAGGCCCGTCCCCTCATGCTTCCGGCTTAATGAGCTATCGACCTGGCCGAACGGCTTGGTGACATGATCAATATCCTCGGGCCGAATCCCGATGCCGGTATCGGTGACCGAGAGCTCGCAGCCGCCGTCATCGCCGAGCCGGACATCGATCGTGACCTTGCCGCCCCTGGGCGTGAATTTGATCGAGTTGGAAACGAGGTTAAGGAGAATCTGCTTGATTCGGCGGCTATCGCCCCGGATCCGTGGCGTGGCCGAAGCGATCTCGGTTGTCAAATTCAGACCACCTTGCTGCGCCTTTTCGGAGACCAGACGCACCACGGTCTCGACCGACATGGCAATATCGATATCCTCCTCGTCAAGCTCGACCTTGCCGGCCTCGATCTTGGAAACGTCCAGGATGTCATTGATCAGCAACAGAAGGTGAGAGCCACTATCATGAATGTCCCTGACATATTCGGCATACTTCTCATCGCCGATGGGGCCATATAGTTCCGTGTTGATGATCTCGGCAAAGCCGATGATGGCGTTCAACGGCGTGCGCAATTCGTGGCTCATGTTGGCGAGGAATTCGGACTTGGCGCGGTTGGCGAATTCGGCCTGTTCCTTGGCCTGGCGCATGGCTTCTTCGGCCTGTTTGCGGTCGGTGATATCGGTATAGGTGATAATGACCCCGTCTCCAGGCATCGGCGTGCGCTGGTAGAGGAAGG